>JASEFK010000043.1:264-529 GCA_030019255.1 Actinomycetota bacterium | reverse complement strand
GCCGATGGAGTCGTGCCCGAGATCACGCTCATAGCGGTACATGGCGCGTTCGCAGATCACCGGCGCGTTGGCCTCCACCATGGTGGAGACGTCGCTCTCCGGCACCACCTGGTTGACGTTGACGGTATGTCTGGCCTGTCCGGGAAGGGAAAAGCCTATGGCGCTGGTCTCGCCGCCCGGTCTCATGAAGGTCATGGTGACGTCCGCCGCCTCGGGGTTGGGGTTCTGCACCAGCACGTAGGTCTCGAAGCCCCAGGCGGTGGTG
>JASEFK010000043.1:0-254 GCA_030019255.1 Actinomycetota bacterium | reverse complement strand
GATACATGCCCGCCCGCGCGTCCGTTCCAGTACATGGCGCGCTCGCAGATGATGGGCAGCCCTCCCTCCACCCTGGTGGAGACGTCGCTCTCCTCCACTAAGGAGTTGACCAGGATGGTTAAGCGAGAGCTGCCGCCCACGGGGAAGGTGTCCTCCCGCACCTCCCCACCGGGCTTCATGAAAGTGAAGGTGACCTCGGTTGGCTCGGGGTTGGGGTTCTGCACCAGCACGTAGGTCTCGAAGCCCCAGGCGGT
>JASEFK010000042.1 GCA_030019255.1 Actinomycetota bacterium | reverse complement strand
CCCAAAAATGCCCATCTACCTGGTATTTTGGAAATGCAACTGTAGAAGATGAGTTTAACTTTAGCTGTGCCTTATGGCGTCCTACCCTTAATCTTCATTATCGATAGGGTTGTGCCCATAAACTTATGTAAAAACTTCTAGGCAATAGTTCTTGGACAAAGAAGGCCACCGCTCTCCAAGATAAGGGATCAAGTAACGGATTCCTTAGCTGAAAGGAGAACGATGGCTAAGAAAAGGGTATGACCATGGAGGAGGCAATGCAGGAGGTACTGGCCTCCGAGGAGGACAACCCCCTGGGCATGATGCTCAAGTACATGGTCCAAAACATCCTGGAATGGGAGATGACCGAGCATGTGGGGGCGGAACCCTACGAGAGGACGGAGGAGCGCAAGGGCTACCGCAACGGCTACCGTCCCCGAGTCCTCGTGACCGCCGTGGGGGACCTCCACCTCCTGGTCCTGAAGGACCGCGACGGCACCTCCTCCCCCTCCCTCTTCTGCCGCTACCAGCGCTCGGACAAGGCCCTGGTGCTCGCCCCCATGGAGATGTACCTTCA
>JASEFK010000041.1 GCA_030019255.1 Actinomycetota bacterium | reverse complement strand
AGGAGGGAAAGCCGGAGAAGGTGGTGGACAAGATCGTGGAGGGACGCCTCAAGAAATATTACGAGGAGGTGTGCCTGCTGGAGCAGCCCTTCGTGAAGGACCCGGAGATCACCATCCGGGAGCTGGTGCAGCGTACCATCGCCGCGACGGGCGAGAACATCGTGGTAAGGCGCTTCGTCCGCTTCCAGGTCGGCGAGACGTCCGAATAGGACGGCGGGCGGAGGGGAAGGTATCCGGTCGGAGGGAATAGAAAACTTATCGGGACGTCGGACGGGACCGTCTCCGAAGAACCGCGTAAGGGGAAAGGACAGCCTTGGCCGAGGGAGAGAGACCCACGCCCCTTTACAGGCGGGCGCTCATCAAGCTCAGCGGCGAGGCCTTCATGGGCCGCCTGGAATACGGCATAGATCCCGAGACGGTGGGGGTCATCGCCGACGAGCTGGCGGAGGTGAACCGCCTGGGGGTGCAGATAGCCGTGGTGGTGGGGGGCGGCAACATCTTCCGGGGCATGGCCGCGAGCGCCAGGGGCATGGACCGCGCGGCGGCCGACTACGTGGGCATGCTGGCCACGG
>JASEFK010000040.1 GCA_030019255.1 Actinomycetota bacterium | reverse complement strand
CCTCAAGCGGGTCATGCAGCGGGAGATCCAGGACAACCTGGCCCGGCGCCTGCTGGAGGGGGAGTTCTCCGAGGGCGACCTCATCGAGGTGGACGTGGACGCCGATGGCCGGTTCGCCTTCGCCCGCGCCGGGGCCTCGGTATATGCCGAGGCGTGAAGTTGTGAAAGGGGTGTGCCCACACCGGCCGGAATAGCCGCGGCCCGCGGGCCGCGCTGAAGATAGATGAGGGGTCCGCTTTCACGGGCCCCTCGGCCGTTCAAGGGCGCGGGCCTTCCCGTACCTATGCCGCGGGGTCCAGGCGCACGGCCAGGATGATGCCGCGATGAAAGCGTGTCTGAGCCCGTGCCGCGAGGCGAAAGAGCATCGGGATTCCCGTCGTGGCTTCACTCACGACTTGAGCGCAGTATCGACAGTCGTCATCGGTCGAATGGGCCTCGGGGTTCCTACCGCGGCTTTACCGCGATGACCAGGGCGTTCTCGCCGGACTCCTCCCACTCCACCTCGGAGTCCGTCCCGAAAATCCGCTCGAAGCTCCCCTGCACCAGGCCGATGAAGGGCAGCCGCATGCAGG
>JASEFK010000039.1 GCA_030019255.1 Actinomycetota bacterium | reverse complement strand
AACCAGGGGGTGGGTGAATGGGGGGAATATCTTTCGGATCCCACTCTCCCCGCGGCCATCCTCGACCGCTTCCTGCACCACTGCCACGTGGTCAACATCAAAGGCGGCAGCTATCGGCTGAAGGAACAGTCCAGGGCAAAGGCAAAGAGGATCGCTCAGGCTAAGAAGTGACTTTTACTTGCTCTGCTACCTACAATTTTAAACCGCCGTTTTTGGTACATTTTTATCCCGCCCTTGACAGCTTCAGCACCCTGCGGCTGCCCATGATCTTGTACTGCCTCTCCAGCATGTGGAGGAGGGCGGAGCGAAAGTTGCGGCGCCTGATCACGTCGGCCCTGGCCATGGCGGGCTTTCCAGTCCCCATCACGCCGCCCCCTTTTTGTCGCTTGAGGCGGGCCGCGAGGACACCAGCTCGGCGATCTCCTCTATGCGCTCGGCGTACCCCTCGGCGTTTTTCTCGAGCAGCTCCATGTACTCCCGTGCCAGCCGCTCCGAGATGCCGCAGAGGAAGGCGATCTCCCTGGCCTTAAATCCCCGGCGGAGAAGCAGGACCACCCTTCCCAAGGTGATGAGGTATCTCTGGATGGCCGCCGGGGAATGCCGGCTGAATCTGGATATCTCGG
>JASEFK010000038.1:268-630 GCA_030019255.1 Actinomycetota bacterium | reverse complement strand
GCCACCACCCCGCCTCCCGCCTGCACGTGGGCGAGGCCGCCCCTGGCCACGATGGTGCGTATGGCTATGCAGGTGTCCAAGTCTCCGCCGTAGGATATGTACCCCACCGCTCCCGCGTAGGGGCCGCGCCGGTCCTTTTCCAGCTCGTCGATGATCTGGCAGGCGCGGACCTTGGGCGCTCCCGAGACGGTGCCGGCCGGGAAGGTGGCGCGCAGGAGCTCGAAGTTGCCGCAGCCGGGACGGAGCCGGCCGCTGACCTCGCTCACCAGGTGCATGACGTGGGAGAACCTCTCCACCTCCATCATGCGCTCCACGCGCACCGATCCCGGGGCGCACACTCTACCCAGGTCGTTGCGGGCGAG
>JASEFK010000038.1:0-258 GCA_030019255.1 Actinomycetota bacterium | reverse complement strand
GGCGAGATCCACGAGCATGACGTGTTCTGCCTGCTCCTTCTCGTCGCGCAGCAGCTCCTCCTCGAGCCTCCGGTCCTCGTCGGGCGTCGCTCCCCTGGGCCTGGTCCCGGCGATGGGGCGGATCACCACCCGGTCTCCGCGGCGGCGGACCATGGGCTCGGGCGAGGAGCCGATGAGGTACAGGTCTCCGAAGCGGAGGAAGAACATGTAAGGGGAGGGGTTCTCCGACCTCAGGCTGCGGTAGACGGAAAAGGGGGA
>JASEFK010000037.1 GCA_030019255.1 Actinomycetota bacterium | reverse complement strand
ACCTCGCGGCCATGGTGCGCCAGGGCACCAGCGAGGTCCTGAGTCACGGCGACCCGGCGCTGGACCCCTACCGCTCAGACCTGCGGCGCATGATCGAGGAAGCGGCCGCCGAGAAGGTGATGCAGCGCGTGATCCAGCTCGCCTGCGAGAACCGCGGCGACCCCCGCTCCCTAGAGGGCCTCAAGGACTACATGGCGGTGCTGGGAGAAAAAGGGATCTCGGCCATGGTGGAGGCTCTGGGGGCGGAGGAGGACATGTCGGTGCGCAAGTTCATCATCGACACCCTCACCGCGCTGTGCCGTGACCGCGTATCCCTCCTGGGAGCCCATATCAGGGACCCACGCTGGTTCCTGGTGCGCAACCTAGTCACCGTCATGGCCCGCCTCCACAGCCAAGAGACCCTGCCTTTCCTGCGCGTCACCCTCGAGCACCCCAATCCCAAGGTGAAATACGAGACCATCCGCGCCCTGGGCCTGACCGGGGGCAGGGAGGCCTCCGACCTGCTGGTGCGGGGGCTGCGCGATCCGGACGAGAAAGCCCGCGTCCTGTGCATCCGCTGGCTGGGGCGGCTGCGGGAGACCCGGGCGGTGGGGGAACTGGTGAGCATGCTCGAGGACCGCGAGCCGGGCGCGGAGAGCC
>JASEFK010000036.1:338-648 GCA_030019255.1 Actinomycetota bacterium | reverse complement strand
CGGGACGCGCGGAGGCCGGCGAGGACACCATCCGCGACATCACCGGCAACCCGCCTCGTCTGGGACTTCTGCTGCGCCAGGCGGTGCGGGAGATCGTGGTGGAGATCGAGGACCCGGAGGCGGCCCTGGACGAGGTATGCCGCACCCTGGAGAGGAGCGCCCTGCTCCTGAAGGAGCTGGACGACGACGAGCTGCGGCGCATGGACGTGGATGAGATCGCCAAGGCCGCCGCCTTCCTGGAACCCTCTGAGCTCAAGGGATACCTGCTGCGCGAGAAGCCCGAGGCCCTGCGCGAGCTGGAGCTGCGCCG
>JASEFK010000036.1:0-328 GCA_030019255.1 Actinomycetota bacterium | reverse complement strand
CGACGAGATATATCAGGCCTCGGTGGGAAAGCCCTGGGAGTCCCGGATAAGCGACCGCATCTTCCAGGCCGACATGTGGAAGAAGATCGTCAACGGCTCCGGGAGGGAAAGGGGAAGCGCGGGGGCGAGCACACTGGTGTACCAGATCAGCAACATGCTGGTGAGCGAGGGCCTCACCCTGGACATCGACGAGCTCACCCGGGACATCACCATCGACGAGAACATCCCCCGCCTGATGCAGAAACTGTACCGGGCGCGCCGCCACGAGACGGTGCTCAAGCTCCTGGAGAACCTGCTGGACAACCTGGAGGACATGAGCCCAGAGATC
>JASEFK010000035.1 GCA_030019255.1 Actinomycetota bacterium | reverse complement strand
CTCAAACGGGCCCTTCCTCGCCTCCCTGGTCTCCTACCTGGACCCCTATGTGATCGCCCAGGTGGTGAACGCCAACGGGGCCATGCTCTCCTCCTCCCTGGACTACATCGACCCCTCGGTGGTGGCGGGGGTGATCAACGCCAACGGGGCCTTCCTGGCCTCGGTGATGGCCTACCTGGACCCCGCGGTGCTCGCGGGCTCCCTCAACGCCAACCTGGATATGGTCACCCGCGTGACCCGCTCCATCTCCCCCGCCTACATCGCCGACATCCTCAACAACACCACCCTGCTCTCCGCCTCCGCCCCCTTCATGCAGCCCTACCCGGTGGCCGCCGCCCTGCAGGGCGCCACCTCCTTCATAAACGGCCTGCTCTCCTACTTGGACCCCGCGGTGGTGGCCGACCTCATCAACTCCTCCATCGACCTGGTAAAACAGGCCGCCGACCACACCGACCCCGGCTTCGTGGCCGACCTCATCGGAAGCCAGGCCCTGCTCTCACGCGTCCTGGGGCTCCTGGACGTGGAGGTGCTGGCGCGGGTGGTGAACGCCAACCCCCAGATGACCTCGGACCTTTTGCCCCTGCTCGCCCCCGCGGTGGGCTCGGGCCTGGGGGCGGGCATATCCGCAAACCCCGCCCTCTTGACCGAGGCCCTGAAGGCCCTGAACCCCGCGGTGCTGGCCCAGGCCCT
>JASEFK010000034.1 GCA_030019255.1 Actinomycetota bacterium | reverse complement strand
CTCATCTTCTACAGTTGCATTTCCAAAATACCAGGTAGATGGGCATTTTTGGGCATGAAAAACCTGGCTTGGCACTACACCTCAACCAACCTCGCCGATGGCGGCACGGCCACACCGCAAGCCTTGAAGACCTTGCCCGCACAACCCTCAAGGGGGCTTCGGAGAAGCCAGTTCCTTCCGTCTTGCTCCACCTCTATCTCGTAGAGGGCCTCCAGGTCTTGCTTGATGTGCTTCCACTCGCAGGGAAAGTCGATCCTTCGCTTCAGCTCGTGCATGATGAGTAGGGCCAGGAAGGAGCAGAAGACATGGCCGGCGATGGTTGAGTCGTACTTGTGGTAGATGGGCCGGGTGGACAAGGTGTCCTTGGCCTCCCGGAAGATCCTCTCCACCCGCCACAGCTCCTTGTAGCGCATGGCCACCTCCTCCGCTGAAAGGTCGGTGTTGGTGAGAAGGACCCACTTTCCGTCGTATCTCTCCTCCTCCCTGACCTTGTCCCAGTCTATCTCGGGCTTCTGCCCCAGCTTCAGGTAGCGGCGGTAGCCGGAGTTGCCGACGAGGGAGGAGGGGCTTTCCTTGAGCTTTTTCTCAAGGTCGGAGAGGATGGCCTTTCTGCTCAACCGGTCGTGCTCCGCCTCCTCCGGGTTCAGGCAGACGATGTACCTCTTTCCCCCGTGTCTCACCTCCTTGACCCGGAGGTTTTCGGCCACCTCCCGGAA
>JASEFK010000033.1 GCA_030019255.1 Actinomycetota bacterium | reverse complement strand
CCGTCCAGCACCGCGGTGGTGCTGGACGGCGACTACTACCGGGTGAACGGCACCAAGACCTGGATCACCAACGCGCCCGTAGCCGACCTGTGCATGCTGGTCGCCAACGACGAAAAGGGAGAGCGCATCTTTCTCCTCGTGGAAAGAGAGAAGTCGCCCTACGAGGTGAGCTCCCTGCACAAGCTGGGATGGAAGGCCGCTCCCACGGGAGAGATATTCTTCCAGGACTGCATGGTGCCCCGGGAGAACAACGTCATGGCCATGGTGGCAGCGGCCATTACCGGCCCGCGGCTAAAGGAGCTCCTGGGCGACGACTTCGACCCCTCCCGCCTGGCTAACTCGAGGTTCGCGAAGATGATGGGCAGCCTGGCGCCGGAGAACGTCATCTTCGCCTTCCTGCGCAGCGGCATGGCCCTCGCGGCCGCGGGCATCGCTCAGGCGGCCCTGGACGCGGCCATCTCCTACGCCCGGGAGAGAAAGCAGTTCGGCAAGCCCATCGGCAGGATGCAGCTCATCCAGGAGAAGCTGTACAACATGCAGGCCTTGACCGTGGCCTCGCGCCTCATGGGTTACTGGGCATTCCAGCTCGCCGTGAACGCCGACCCGCAGGCGCGCATGGCTTCCTCGCTGGCCAAGGGATTCGCCTGCGAGGCGGCGGTGCAGGTGGCCTCGGAGGCCATCCAGGTGCACGGGGGGATCGGGCTCTCCGACGAATACCCGCTGGAGAGGTATTTCAGGGACGCG
>JASEFK010000032.1 GCA_030019255.1 Actinomycetota bacterium | reverse complement strand
AAGGGCTCCCCTCATCTGTTCGCCCGTGCGTTCCAGTGCCAGGGGTACCTGGAAAGAAAAGGCATCCTGCCCAGAGCCTCGTCCAGGGGGATGAGCGCTTTCTCCAGGGCGAAGAGTCGCAAGGGGCGCCCGACCATCTGCGAGAGCTCGGTGCTCAGGAAAAAGATAGCTGCGGAGAGGTACCCCGCCGGCTGCAGCGCGATCTGCGTGAAACCCGCCTCCCTCAAAAGGGAGGCGAGGTCCCGCGCTGAGAACCCCTCCGTGAGCTTGTCCGCCTCCGAGACCATCTCCTCTCCCCCAACGGGGCCGCCCTTGAAGCGGCGCAGGGCTTTCAGCAGCATCTTACCTGCGGGATAGATGGTGCGGTTCTGCCAGTCGTTGGGCTCCGTCCCCAGGACCAGCATCCCCCCGGGCCGGAGGACGCGGTGCATCTCGCGCAGGGCGGCGAGGGGGTCGGGGAGGTGATGCAGGGAGGCGACCGCCAGCACGCCGTCGCAGCATCCGGATGCCAGGGGTAACCGCTCGGCGTCCGCGAGGAGATGGGCGGAGGACGCGCCGTAGCCGGAAGAGAGGTGGAGCTCCCGCGCCCGTGCGAGCTGTCCCGGCGCGATGTCCGTCTCCACCAGGCGGTAGCCCGCGCGCAGCAGCTCCAGCCCGTCGTGTCCCAGGCCGCAGCCCGTTTCCAGGATGATGGAACCCGGGGGGAGGGTGCGGAAATTGGCCAGGAAAGAGGCGTGGTAATGGCGGTAGAAGGGACTGCCGCACCA
>JASEFK010000031.1 GCA_030019255.1 Actinomycetota bacterium | reverse complement strand
ACGGAGTCCAAGCGGGAGAGCACCCCCACCAGAAAGTCGGGGTTTGCGTTGATGGCCTCCGCCGCCGCGCGCCCCAGCTCGCCGTCGAGCTTTCCCACCAGGTCGCGGGTGAGGGCGGGGTTTACGTCCAGGGCGTCCCCGATCACCGCGGGGTCGAGGTAGGAGATGAGGCGGCGCAAAAATGTGCCTCCCCCGTTGAGGGCCCTTCCCACCCCGCGGCCGAAGCCCGCGTCGAGGTGGGCGGAGAGCCCGCGGGCGGCCCCGGTGTTCACGGTGAGCAGGGTGGCGAGCCCGTGGGCGTCCAGGGTCCCGACGAGGGCGGAGAGGAAGGCGGCGTTGGCGTTTATGCCCATGGCTATGCCCGCCGCCGCGGTGGGCGAGAGGCGGGCGGAGAGCTCCTCGGTGAAGCCGGTGGTCTCCCCCATGATGTGGAGGACGGAGTCCGGGTTGAGGGCGGAGAGGGCGGCCTCCACCAGGGCGGGGTTCGCGTTTATCCCCTGGGCCGCCGCCTGGGCCAGGGCGGGGTCGAGGCTTTTCACCAGGGCGGAGATGAAGGGCCCCGCCCCCTCGAGCACCCCGGCCAAAAAAGCGGGGTCGGAGGTGCCCACCATGCGGTCGATGAAGGCGCCGGAGAGGTTGAGCCCCTCGGCGGCCGCCCGCCCCAGGGAGGCGGGAAGGTTCTGCACCAGGGAGGTGAGGAAGGCGGAGTTGGCGTTCACGGCCCGGGCCAGCGAGGCGGGCGAGAGGTTGCGTATGAGGCCCGAGAGGAAGGCGGGGTTTTGGTTTATGGCCTGCGCGGTGGGGGCGGGGTCTAGGAGGGCGAGCAGGCTCGAGAGCCAGGCCCCGTTGGCGTTCACCGCGGAGGCGATGACCGCGGGGTCCAGGAAGGAGAGCAGGGCCGCGGTGAGCTCGGAGTTGGCGTTGGCCGCCCCCGCCACCACCCCCGGGTCCAG
>JASEFK010000030.1 GCA_030019255.1 Actinomycetota bacterium | reverse complement strand
GGTAGCGTATACGAAATTGTGTCACCAAATCCATAGACATTATGGAGAGCAATCAAATAGCCTTCCTCCAAAGGAAACACGAAAGAAAGGAGGAGGAAGGCTATGCGAAATTCCAAGGAACAACTCTCAAGAGAAATGGTGGCACGGGCAAAGGAAGAGGTCAAGCAGAGGGAAAAGGCGATCATGCAGCGCCTCATGGCCGAAGAAAGGCAGCTCTTCCTGGAGGAGCACCCTGAGGACAGGGGCAACGGGTTCTACGAGCGCACCCTGCTCACCTCAAGCGGGATCATAGAGGATCTCCGGGTGCCCAGGACGCGCTCCGGGGAGTTCTACCCGGCCATCCTCCCCGGGAAGAGGAGGGCCTCCGTCGATTTGGGGGATCTCGTCCTTCTCATGTTCCAGTGCGGGATCTCGACCAGGAAGATCCAGCAGGTCCTGGAGGGAGTCTACGGGGCCTTCTACTCCCATGCAAGCATCGCCAGGCTCACCCAGGTGGCGGAGGAGGAGATAGAGGCCTGGAGGATGCGGCCGCTCAAGAGGGCTTACTTCTCGGTGATCATCGATGCCGTCTTCCTCTCCCTCAAGAGGGGCAGCTACAAGAAAGAGCCCGTCTACATCGCCCTGGGGACGGACCACGAGGGGGAAAGGGAGATCCTGGGCTTCTGGGTCCTGGGGTCGGAGGGGGAGAGCGCTCAAGCCTGGCGGGAGATCCTGGGGGAACTGAAGGAAAGGGGGGTGGAACGGGTAGAGATCGTGGTCTCCGACGATCTTCCCGGGATAGAGGAGGCCACCTCCTCCGTATTTCCCGGAGCCGATCACCAGCTGTGCATCACCCATGCCATGCGCAACTCCCAGAGAAAGGTGCGAAGAAGGGACTGGGAGGAGGTATCCCAGGACCTAAAAGCCATCTACCGGGCTTTCAGCATAAAGGAGGCCGAGGAGGCCTTCCAGGCCTTCCAGGAGGCGTGGAAGAAGCGCTATCCTAACCTGGTGCGCTACTGGAGGGAGAATTTTGCCTCCCTCACCGCCTTCCTTAA
>JASEFK010000029.1 GCA_030019255.1 Actinomycetota bacterium | reverse complement strand
GTCCAGGTCGCCGGTGGAGAGGGACTCCATGGCGGAGATAAGCTTCTCCGTCTCCATGTTTTGGTACTCCGCTATCTTGCCCTTCCGGCGCTCCTCTTCGCGGACCCTTGTGAGGTCGGAGATGAGCTCGAAGCAGGATTCTACCTCGCCCTCGGCGCCCTGTATGGGCAGGGCGGTGGAGTTGATGATCAGGTCCTTCCTGCCGTGCCTCATCCCGAACTCCCTCGAGACGGATTCCCGGGAGGCGAGACAGCGTTCGCCCACGCACTGCGGGGTCCCGCAGGCCCCGTGGGGGAAGACCTCACTGCAGGGTCTTCCCTTGACCTGTTCCAGGGACTTGCCAATGAAGCTCAGGCCGGCGGAGTTCATGTAGCGCACGCGTTTCTCGCGGTCCAAGGCGAAGGTGGGCGCGGGCCTCGATTCTATGTAGTTGACGAATAGGTCTGCAATGGAGTTCATCTCCCTCACCAGATCGCGGTATTCCTCGCCCACCGCGGAGGGATCCTCACGGTGCAGGAGGTCGCCGTGGACGACCGCGTGGTAGAGGTTTCTTGCCGAGGCCTTCAACCTCTCCAGGTTCCTGCTGATGAGGCCGGTGAAGAAATAGGCGCCGACTAAGCCGAGAAGGGCTAGGAACCCGAAGACCAGGGCAATTGTGTTCCTCCAGGGATTCACGGTCTCCGCCACGTCCTCGGTGTAGATCCCGGTGCCCACGATCCAGCCCCAGGGTTGGAAGGACTTGACGTAGGAAGTCTTTTCCACGATGCGGGAGGCGTCGTACTTGTACTGCCAGAAGTAATTGGCGAACCCCTCCCCGGAGCTCCGGCACACCTCCACCATATTGACGAAGAGAGCGTTTCCCTTGGGGTCCTTGTAATCGCTCAGGTCGTTTCCCTCCATCTCGGGCTTGAAGGGGTGCATGATCATGGCGGGCCGGTAATCGATGATGAAAAAATAGTCGTTCATTTCCGGCCCGTAGCGGAGGCACCTTACCGCCTCCTTGGCCCTTTCCTGCGCCTCTTCCCTGGAGATGACCCCTTCGGCCTCCAGGCGGTGGTAATGGTCCAGAAGGGACCATGCGGTGTGGGTCTCCTCCGCGGTCTTCTGCCGCTTGGACTCCACCAGTTTTGCCCTGGCGCTGGGGACCACCCAGAAGACGTTGAGGGCCACCATGACCATGAGAACGGCCACGGCTAGGAGAAGGATCCTTCCCCTGGTCGACTTCAGGAACCGGAGTGCCCTTTTCCCGCAGCTTCTTATCCTTCCCATCTCTTCTCCTTCACCCCACCAAGCTTTGAACACCTCGTCCACTCGCCCGCGGGACGGATTATGGCGATGTGCGGGGTCGGAGGCGCTTCCCTCCGACCGCCCGGTTTAGGTCGCAATTCACAAAATTATGTCTCCCGTCGGTCGGGACAACGGGTTGCGGGAGACCGTCCCCGGCAGTCCGCGCGATCCCGGAACGGGATCGCCCACGCCGACGACGCTGGGCAGACCTTCTTCCCGTTCCCACGGTTGATAGCTGCTTCCGGCTCGCAGGCCCCAAGTCGCTTCACAGGTTCTCCAGTCAGAAGAATAGGGAGTGAAGGCAGGGGAAAAATCGCATGAACGGGTGTCGGAAGGCGGAAAATCGGGGGAGAAGGTGCCGTGACGCGCTTCGCGGTGGAAGCGCGGTGCGCGGGTGGGGATGGGCCTGGGGGCAGGGAGCATGGTACGCGGAAATGGGAGCGGTTCCCGGAGAACCTTTACCCATAGCCCGGAAGAGCATGTCGGGTTCCTGCAAAACCGTGAAGGACCACACCGCATCAGCGGGTGACGGGTTGCGGGAAAGAAAAAGGGGGCGGAATGCGCTTCCCGCCCCTCTTTTCCCAACCTTACAGGGAGGATTAGAACTCCTCGAAGTCCTCGAGGGGGATGACCTCCTCCGGGGAGAGCTCGGTGCG
>JASEFK010000028.1 GCA_030019255.1 Actinomycetota bacterium | reverse complement strand
TCAAGCAAAGCAACTACATTTTTATCCCGCCGAATCAGGTACATTTTTACACCGTTGTTTACAAATGAGCCACTTTCCGCATGGCGCAACTCCCTGACCAGGTCTTTTTAGATTGAAACCGGCCCGATTCGCCGAAATGTCATAGGAACACGTATTGGAGATTAAGTGTTGCATTTTATGGTCATAAGCGTGATTTACAATAGGTGTGTATATACGCACCATCTCACGCCGCAACAAGGATGGATCCGAGGTAAGGTACGTACAGTTGGCGCATAACGTCTGGGACAGGAAGACCAAGTGCGCCAAGGCCCAGATGATCTATAGCTTCGGGCGGGAAGACGAGCTGGACAAAGAAGCTTTAAGGCGGCTGGCCCGCTCCATCGGCAGGTTCCTCTCCCCCGAAGACGCCCCGGAGGCTGGTGCCGGCCCACTCAAGTTTCTCTCCTCCGTTCCCTTCGGCGGGGCATATGTGTTGGATCACCTGTGGCGAGAGCTCAAGATAGACGAGGCGCTCGCCAAGTTGCTTTCAGGCAGGAAACACTCCACCCCGGTGGAGAGAGCCATCTTTTCCATGGTGGCCAATCGGGCCCTGGCACCCTCCTCCAAGCTGGCCATAGAGGACTGGGTTTCCCGGGCGGCCGTCCCCGGGGTGGAGGAGGCATCCGTGCACAACCTCTACCGGGCCATGGACTTTCTCCTAGAGGCGGCAGAGGAGATCCAGCGCGAGGTCTTCTTCTCCTGTGCCAACCTTCTGAACCTCGAGGTGGATCTCATCTTCTTCGACACCACCAGCGTCTACTTCGAGACGGAGGAAGAGGATGAGGACAATGGGGACGAGCCGGGCTTGCACAAACGGGGGTGCTCCGGGGACAAGAGGCCTGACCTCCCCCAGGCGGTGGTGGGACTCGCGGTGACCCGGGAGGGAATACCGGTCAGGTGCTGGACTTGGCCGGGAAACACCATGGATATGAGCGTGATCCGCGAGGTCAAGGAGGGCCTGGCGGGCTGGAGGCTCTCCCGGGTGGTTACCGTGACCGACCGGGGCTTTTCCTCCGAGGACAATTTGAGGTACCTGCAGCGGGGAGGGGGGCACTACATCTGCGGGGAGAAGATGAGGCCGGGAAAGCCGGTGGTGGAGGCGGCGCTCGCCTCCCCCGGCAGGTACAGGAAAGTGAGGGATAACCTGGAGGTAAAGGAGCTCACCATAGGGGACGGCGAGGCCCGGGTGCGCTACGTCCTGGTAAGGAACCCGGAGCGGGTCAGGCGGGACAAGGCGGAACGGGAATCCATCATCAGTGCCCTGGAGGAGAAGCTCTCCCGCCTGAAGGAGGCCAAGGGGGAGGCCCACTCGCGGGCGGCCTGCGCCCTTCTTTCCCACCGGGCCTACGGGCGCTATCTCAAGACAGGGAAAGGGGGAGGCCCCATCCTGGACAGGAAGAGGGTGGCCGCAGACGCGAGGCTGGACGGCAAGTACTTGATCCGCACCTCCGACGACACCCTCTCCGCCGAGGACGTGGCCTTGGGCTACAAGCAGCTGGCCGAGGTGGAGGCGGCCTTCCGCAGCCTGAAGCACACCCTGGATATCCGCCCCGTCAATCACCGCAAGGCCGACCGCATCAAGTCCCACGTGCTTCTGTGCTGGTTGGCGCTTCTGCTCGTGAGGGTGGCGGAGACGAGATGTGATGATGCCTGGAGGAACATAAGGAACGAACTGGACCGCATGCACCTGGGTATCTTCTCCGGGCCGGACGGGCTTCTTAAGCAGAGGACCGAGACCACCCCCGCCCAGATGCGCATATTCAGCGCCCTGGATATCCCCGAACCGCCCCTGATCACCGAAATCAGCCCGAAAAAGGCCAAGAAACGGACCGCCTAGTTACACGCCTATTTTTGCGGAATCCCCCCAACCCCTTTATCCATGCGCCTTTCCGGAATCGGTTTATCTGTCAACTGTCGAACTCCAGTATGATGGAAGAAGCAAATGGAATCTGCAGGATTGTAACTCTGCAGAGATCCAGGAATAGGTTATTGGCATGGAAGGACATTCGAGCCACCAGGCAGTCCTTCGGTCGCTTATCGGGAAGGTAGCTTATGGTACACGAGGGTGTGCAATTTGATGAGATAGGATAATGGTCGGAAGTAAAGCTCGACATTGTGAGAAAGTAT
>JASEFK010000027.1 GCA_030019255.1 Actinomycetota bacterium | reverse complement strand
CTGGGGTTTTGCGCACGAATTGGGTCAAAGTCGAGGGTCAACTGTAGAAGATGAGGATAAGGAAATTCCCGCCGCAGAGGCGTCCTCGCCTCCACAGCACTTCGGGGAGGGGGAGGAAAGCCTCCCCCAGCACCAGGCGGAGCACGGCCAAGACCCTGCGGAGCTCACTCTCTTCCTCCTCTCCGAGGTCCGTGCGCCGAGTGAGAAGAGGGAGAAGGTTCCCGCTCCCCACCGGTCCCGGACGGTTGTCGCGCAGGAAAAGTATCTCGTCGGCCAGTTCCACCGGGCCCATTCGGAAAAGGCCCTCGCGCTCCAGCAAAACCTGGCGCACCCCGTAACCCCTCACCAGCGCCCCGGAGCGACGGGGCAGGCGGTGGGCGTGGACCACGGTGACCGGTCCTTCTCCAAGCGCCTCGTGGAACTCCTCCGCGCTCCAGGGAAGTTCCTCCCTCTTCCCCAGGGAGAGGACGAGGTACACCAGGCCCAGGGAGGCCATCTCCGCGGCGAGCTCCCGCAGCCGCTCCACCTCCTGGCTGCCGACCCACCCTTCCCACTCAACCGGACCCCTGGCTTCCCGCCCTTGACCGGAAAGGTCCAGGACCACGGCGGGGACCATCTCCCGGCCCCCGAGGGCGGCGGTCAGGGCTTCCGCGGTGCGGCAGAGGCGCTCCTCCTCGCCCTCCAGCGCTAGGAGGGATAGGATGTCACCACGTTCCAAGGTCTCACCCGCGGCCAACCTCTCCATCACCCTGCCCAGTCCCGGCACCGCTGCCAGTTCAGCGTACGACTCCGCGGGGAAGTGGCCAGTGGCGGGGTAAGCCGTCTCCGCCGGGTAGAGCACCGCCTTGAGCAGCACTCCCCGTCCCTCCAGGAGGCTCGCCGCCTCGTCTACCTTCTCGGCGGGGATAGCGATGGCCGTGGTGCACAGTTCCCCGGCCTGTGGAGGGGCGGGCACCAGCCGAAGGCGGAACCCGACCTCCTTGAGCAGCGCTTCGGCGCGAAGCATGTGGTGGGTGGAGGGAAAGACGAGAACCGTTTCGCCCTTCGCGGCCACGGCCTACTCTTCCCGCCTCACCTCACCCGTCCGGAGGGTGTATTCCACTTCCTCCAGGTCGGGAACCCTTCCGTAGGCCACCAGTTTGCCGTCCACGGCTACGGCCGGGAGCACGAAACGGAGGGAAAAGGCCACCCGGGAAGCGAAGTCCTCCTCCCCGGCCTCTCGAAGATAGCCGGCCAGCTTCCCCAAGCCCTCGGTATAAGCATGGTCGTCGTCCATGGAGTAGCGGACCATTTCCACCGAGGGGAACCGCTCTTCCACCTCGGACATCAGCACCTCCAGCCGGGAGAGCTTCTCCGCGTCCCGTAGAGAGACCGGACCGGAACAGCTGCATGCCGGGGCAGGGATGAAGAACTCTATCCTTCGGTTTACTCCCTTCACGCCGACTGCCCCCCTTTTGTCCCTCCTTCCCTCCTTGGTGCGGTTCGGACCCCGATGGTGATTGCTGCTCCGTTATCCTATCGTTTCCACCGCCCGGCACGGCGAAAAGGCCGGCTCCTTCGGCCGCCGGCGGCTGAACCCGCCTCCCCGGGCTCCATGCGCCCGCACATCAATGAGAAAGGTTGCAGCCCGGGAGTACGGGTTCATGTCTCATTCCCGGCATCGGAGCCTCCGTCGGCGACCACCGCCGCCGGTACCTCCTCCGCCCGGAACCAATGCTGGGTCCGGAGGCATATCTTCACCAGGAAGAGCATCACCGGCACCTCGATGAGCACTCCCACCACGGTGGCCAGGGCGGCGCCGGAGGCGATGCCGTAGAGGACAGTGGCGGTGGCGATGGCCACCTCGAAGTGGTTGGAGGCCCCGATCATGGCCGAGGGAGCCGCGTCCCGGTAGTTCAGCTTGATCAGCTTCGCCAGTCCGTACCCGATCCAGAAGATGAGGTTGGTCTGGATGAACAGGGGTATGGCGATGTAGACGATGGACATGGGCTGGTCGATGATCAGTTGTCCCTTGAGGCTGAAGAGGATGATCAGGGTGACCAGCAGGGCGATGATGGTGATGGGGGTCAGGTAATGGATGAACCTCTCCTGGAACCACTCCATGCCCTTGCGCTTCAATATCCATTTCCTGGAATAATAGCCCGCCACCAGGGGCAGGGCCACGTAAATGGCCACCGAAAGCACGATGGTCAGCCAGGGGACGGGCATGCTGTTTACGCCCAGCAGCCATCCGCCCAGGGGTGCGTAGAGCACCAGCATGGTCAGGGAGTTGATGGCCACCATGACCAGGGTGTGACCGTCGTTCCCCTTGGCCAGGTAGGACCATACCAGCACCATGGCCGTGCAGGGGGCAATGCCCAAGAGGATGCACCCCGAGATGTAGGAGCGGAAGAGCTCCGGGCGCAGGACTCCGTCCGCCATGATGCCTCCGGTGCTGGGAACGTAGTGGGTGCCCAGGTCCGCCCCGGGAATCCACCTCTTGAACACGAAGCCCAGGAAGAAGGTGGCAATGGCCACCATGGTGAAGGGTTTGATGCACCAGTTCACGAAGAGGGTGAGGAGGACTGGCTTGGGGGTCTTTCCCGCCTTGATTACCTCGGCGAAATCGATCTTCACCATGATGGGATACATCATGAAGAAGAGGCAGATGGCGATGGGGATGGACACCTGGGCCACGGATATCCTGTCCAGGGCCTCACCCATGCCGGGAAAGGCCTTGCCCAGCAAGATGCCGATGCCGATGCACACCAGCACCCAGAGGGTGAGATATTTCTCGAAGAAACCCAGCCTGCGCGCTACCCTCGGTTGATCCTGCAGCTCCTGCGCATCCTTCATTTCCCTTCCTTTCGTGCCTGCATCGCCCTCACTAGTTCCCAACCACGCGACATGAAAGATACTCTTAGAAGCCGATTAAAGGACTTTCTCGCACTCAGCCCTCTCCGGGTAACCGGCAGGTATTCTCTGCACTCCCAGTATCTCCGTAAATAACTTGTTTAATTTCTCGATCGCATCCTTAACCAATGAGTAATAGCACCATGTCCCCTCCCTCCGCACTTCCACCAAACCGGCCTCGCGCAATACCGCAAGGTGATGGGAAGCCAGGGGTTGGGAGATCTCCAGCTGCTCCTCTATGTCGCAGACGCATTTCTCGCCCTTGAACAAGAGGCACAAAATCCGCAACCGATTTACGTCGGCGATGACCTTCAGCATCTCGTAGAGTCTGAATATCTCGTCCTTGCTTATGCATTCGGCGAGGTTTTTCCTGGCGGACATCTTCCACCTCATCAGGTAGCGTATACGAAATTGTGTCACCAAATCCATAGACATTATGGAGAGCAATC
>JASEFK010000026.1 GCA_030019255.1 Actinomycetota bacterium | reverse complement strand
AGAGGGTGGGATTCGAACCCACGGAGCCCCGCGAAGGGCTCAACGGTTTTCGAGACCGCCCCATTCGTCCGCTCTGGCACCTCTCCGCGCAAACCCTATTATAGGGTCCAGCAGGGTGATATACCAAAAGCTCCTCGAAACCGGGTGCCGCCTGCCATGATGCTTGGCCGGGGTTCCCGTTCCCTTCGTGCTTCATGCACCTCGAAACCACTTGCTCCGGTTCAGCCTTTGACTTATTTTGTTTATGCCAGGGATTTGGACGGAGGCCTTCTTCAGAGAGTCTCGCACATATCCCTCGAGTTGACCTCTTGCCAACCAAATTCCGCGTAAAAAAGAAAGGGCGAGCATCATCGTCACCACGTGGCTATGTCCGATGGTGGGGCAAGAACGTCCTCGAGAGTAAAAAGGGAGGTGGATTCGATGCGCAAAGCTATATCGATCCCTGTTCTTGTCTTCTTTCTCGGCCTGGTCCTCGCCACATCCGGGTGTGGCGAAAAGGAAGACGCCGGCACGGATGAGGTGGGGGCGGGGGTTCCTAAGAACGGTAAAGTCACCGTCGCCCAGGCATACCAGGCTTGCAAATCGGAAATCGAAAAGATGGAAGTTTCCGGTGACAAACTTTCCATGATCAAAGGCCGGATGGTGGACGGGAACGTGCTAGCCGAGACGTGGGATTTCACGCTGCTGGGACCGAGCACCGGGGCGGACTCGATAATGGAAAACCACGTGGCATGGGAGAGGGGAGAGGTGAAGTCCTGGTCATACGGGGAACAGACCACCTTGGGTTACGAAAACGTACCCGATTATTCCTATCTCTTCCATCCGATAGGCGGGGAGTGGCTGGACTCCCCGGTGGTGGCCGAAAAGTACACGGAAGAGCATCCGCAAACCGAGGTCTCCCTCGGAGGCATGCAGATCACTCTGAGTTACCTCTCCGATCCTTCCCGGGGGATAGAGGAAACGGTCTGGGGAAGTAATATGGGAGGGTGAACAGAACACTAGCACGGCGAAGCCCGTGTTGCTGGCAACCTACGACGCCACAAGCGGCGATTCGTTGCGACCTTCCGGGCTATGATGCGGGCGGGCCTTTCGTGCGATGCCTCACGGCCGCTGATACGGGGCCAACGACTCCGCCACCCGTCAGCGGCGTGAGATGAAGAACCCCCTCAGCAGGGCCAGGCATTCCTCCTCCAGGATGCCCTCGGTGACTTCCAGGCGGTGGTGGATGGTCTCATCGCTCACCAGGTTGTAACGGCTTCCCGCCGCTCCCAGCTTGAGGTCCCGAGCCCCGAACACCAATCGAGCTACGCGTGCCTGAACCAGGGCCCCGGCGCACATGGGGCAGGGCTCCAGGGTCACGTACATGGTGGTTCCCTCCAGGCGCCATCCTCCCAGCTGCCGCGCTCCCTCCGCCAGGGCCAGCATCTCCGCGTGGTCCAGCGGGTTGCCTGTGGTCTCGCGCCGGTTGTGGGCGCGGGCAATCACCTCGCCGTCCTTAACCAGAACCGCGCCCACCGGCACCTCTCCTTCTTCCGCCGCCAGGCGGGCTTCCTCGAGGGCTTGGCGCATGTAGTCCCTATCGTGCACCGGCCGGAAACCCCCTTGAACTTCACCTGTAAACTTCTGGTAATTGCCTGCTCACCGGGCGGATGCGGCCGATCTTTTCATCCCGGCCGGCAATATCCCCTCCTAAAAGCCAAGACGCAATCACCGGCATGGTGGTTATAAGTATTGCCATGCCCGGAAACAAAGTGACCTGCGAAGCAAACCCTTTCCTGTTTTGTGACCTTAACATTCTCCCGTGTGGCCTTAACCTTTTCTCGCTTGCTCAACTTTCCATGCCCCGGTTCCACCAACGCACGTCGTGCAACTTAAATACCCCCATGGGTATCACGATTCAAGACCTGACCCCCCTTTCGTCGTAGTAGGAGTGGAGGAGGAGATTCACGTCCTCGCGGGTGAGGGGGTTGCCGAAGTAGTCGTGAAGGCGTCCGCCCCGGCCCCAGAGGGGTTCCTCGTGGAACCAGGCCTCGGGGGGCCGGTCCTCCTCGGGGCCCAGCCCCTCCCGGGCGTTCAGTTCCCGGTAGAGTTCCCAGGAGGCGGCGGCCCTGGCCATCATCTCTTCCACGGAGAGCTCCATCCCGGTGACCGCGGCAAGGAGGTCCCTGATCAGCGCGGCGTGGTAGAAACGGTTTACCTGGAAGCGGTTGCAGATGCCCAGGGAGCTGAAGAGGCTGAACCAGTCCTCGGAGTAACGGGTCAACCTCCCGACGTCCAGCCTCCAAGGGGGAGAGAAGATGCGCTCCAGGGCGTCCTCCGGAACCCCCATGCGCTCCGTGAGCCGCCGCAGCCTCTCCTCCGGCAGGCTAGGCACGTAGGTGGCCGAACCAGCGCTGGCGGAGGTGGGGCCGCGGGGGGAGACCACCTGCTCGAACTCCATGGTGCCCAGCCCGCTCACTCGCGGGTCATAGAGGCAGTCCTGGTCGCGCACCAGCATGGTGTACCGCCGCGTGTGCTCTCCGAACCAGGCCAGGGTCCCCTTCCAGCCCGCGGCCAGGGCCTTGCCGATATCGCCCCTCCCCTCAGTGACCCGCCAGGCCAGCTCGCGCAGGATGTCCGCTCCCCTCGCCAGGGGGATCCCCTCCGCCTCGCCACCCTTTATTATCCCGTGTTCCCCGAGTTCCAGCAGGTAAGCCGCCTGCCAGCTCAGGGTCATGAAGTCCAGGCCCAGGTCGTCCAGCAGGGCCAGGGTGGACGCCGCCTCCTCGGCGTCCTTCATCCCCAGTGCGCACCCCAGGATGGCCGCGTTTAGAAAGGAGGTGGAATACACGGTCCTCCCTGAAGAGGGCAACAGGAGCTCGTCCTTGTCGGGCAGGAAACAGGAGGGGCAGGAAAGGCGCCTCTTTTTCAGCCTCAAGTAGGCCTGGGGCCCGAACCTCTCGTTGGCCTCCTCGAGGTCCCTCTCCGTGGCCCCGTGGGGGAGGAGCTGCGCGGCGTACATGGGCCAGGCCCCGATCATCCCCAGCTCGGCGGCGGCCTCCCGGAGCTCGTATCTCTCCAGCCTGCGGAAGAGATCCCTCACCAGCGCGTGAAGTCCCGCGGGGTCAGCGATCCGCACGGCGCCGTTCCCCTTGACCAGGACCGCCTTCAGGTTCTTGGACCCCATCACCGCTCCCAGGCCTCCCCGCCCCAGGGTGGCGCTGGCGTCGATCATGGCCAGGGAAGAGTGCACCAGGTTCTCCCCCGCGGGACCGATGGCCAGGACGGAAAAACCCGGGTACCTATCCCAAAGCGACCGGGTGGTTTCCAGGATGCCCTTCCCCCACAGGCCCCCGGCGGGGACAAACTCCACCCTCTCGTCCTCCACCACCAGGGCCACCGGCCCGGGCGACCTCCCCAGGATGACCAGGTGATCCCACCCAGCCCACTTCAGGTTGGCCCCCAGCCCCATGCTCCCGGAAGCCGAGGCCACGGCACCGGTCAGGGGAAAGCGCGCGTTGGCCATTACCCGGGAGGCGCCCGGGACCAGCGTCCCCACGAAGGGCCCCGCCCCCAGTATTAGTGGGTTCTCGGGGGAGAGAGGGTCGGTGCCGGGGCGCGAGTGATCGAGGAAGAGGCGGTTGTTGATCCCGAATCCGCCCAGGTAGGCTTGCTCGTAGGAAGATGGGAGGTCGGAAGCCTTGACCTCCCTTCTCCCAAGGTCAACCTCCAATATTCGTCCCGCGTATCCCCCCGGCATGTTCCCTCTCCTCCCTTTCCGGGCTCCGGAAGGCTTTCCTTCCGGGAAAGCTCCCTCTCCCCTCAATCCGCGTTAATATCCCGCCCACTCCTGGCTTGCTACCTCTCCTTCTTTTCCGAGCTCCGCAAGGTGTATTAGCGTGGATGTCGTGCTTCTACGCGATTCCTCGATATACGTTCCGGACAATCACCGTGCTTCATCCCATCCTTTTCCAGGCACGTGAGCCTTTCCCGGTCCTTCATGCCCCGGATTCCCGGGGTCCCTTTTCTCCTTCCAAGGCACCGGAAGGGCAGAAGGAGACGCAACGAGCGCACCGGTCGCAGTCAGAGGTAAAGGTTGCGCGGACCTCCAGGTCCTGGAAGGCAAGGACAATTCGGCTTGCGGCCGGCCCACAATCCTTCCGGTGGAGCAAGGAACAGACCATCTGGCACGTGCGGCATCCAGTGCACCTGTCGGGATGGTGGATCACCGCTGCCTCCTCTTATAAGCCGCGCCTATCGGGGACATTTTATACCCTTTCGCCTGCCCGGTCACCGCTGCCGTCGAGCGACCGCCCGGGCCTGTGTATGACAGGGGCCAACCTTCCCGCCGCGCCGCCGTGACCATCCGTCCCCGGCACCCGCGGAAATCTGCGCGCGGAAGACGAAAACACGGTGGGGCGCCGAGGGCCGGAACGTTATATCCTGAGGGCCGAACGATAATGCTTATAATACCGCCTGGTCGAATGAGCTTCCGGCCCCAAAAAGGATAAAGTTTAGCGTCACGCTAAACGATATATTGTATGAATTGGCCCTCGGAGGGCCTCGGGCGCACGGGGGCGGAGGATCCGGAAGGAGGTAAGGTGGCCAACAAGCTGGCGCAGGAGATAGAGAAGATCCTCTCCGAGGCGGTGGGCGAATTCATCGCCAAGGCCACGGTAAAGAAGAATTGCGAGCTCATCGGTTGCACCCCGGACACGCTTACCCCGGCACAACTTCCGGAACTGGCGGAAAAGATAAGCAAGTCCGTTTCCTTCTTCTCCGGGAAGGACGTGGGCACCACCCTGGCGGAAAGGATAAAGGCCCTCAAGGCATAGCGAATGGCATCCCGGCAACGGTAACGCACACTGGGCACACGTTCTCCCCCTGGAACATGGTTTCACGGTGAGGATTCAAGAACTCGCGCGCAATCCCGCCCTTAGGGCCCCCACGAACGAGCGGTCCAACCAGAGGCGGCCTTGCGCCTTACGGTCACCAGCCAGCATTCAAGTCCATATTGCCGGAGCACGCCAGGCCCGTCCTCCGGTCACGCCCAAGCCGCCACCGACCGGCGCCCGTGAAAGGTCTGGAAAGGATTTCCTTTTCCCATGATTCGGCTACCTAAAGGCTCCCCGCCCGTAGAAAGGTCTCCCATTACCTGGGGAGCCCAAGGGAGGCGACCACCTCCTCGAGCCTCTCCCTCTTCCCCTTCCATCTCTCCTCGCGGTAAAGGGGCGGGCAGTCGCGGAGGCGGTGCTTCTCCTGCAGCAGGAGTAGGGCGAAGGCCAGGCAGCCCTGCTCCCCACACTCCCGGCAGTTGGTCTGGGGGAGCAGCCCGTAGATGTCCAGAGGCTTTATCTTAATCTTCCCCTCGTAGACCGGTTCTATCTCCTCCCGGTGCTCATGGACGTAGTTCAGGCGTTCCACCAGCCAGTCCAGGGTCTCCTCGGCGTCGGCCACGTCGTCCGCCTTGGCGATGGTCACCCGGCGGGGATACACGGTGACCAGCCGCGGCCCCTTAGTGAAGGTGAGGGCCGGTCGGTCGGAGGCATAGGTCGGGACCTCCCCATCCTCTGGACCCTCCTTTCCCTCGCCCCCTCCCACGTAGGTGGCGTTGGCCAATACCGCGTTCAGGTAGGGGAGGAGCTCGCTCACGTCCACCGGGATGCGGGCGATGAGACGTATCTTGGTCTCGTCGGCGAAACAGGGTTCCACCTGCTCGATGTCTATCCTCTCGATGAGCATTTCCCCTCCTCCCAACACGCCCGGGTTCCTTTCCTCCCAAGACGTGCAGGTCATTCAATCCCTCGGTGCCTTGCCCTCCTCACGGACCACCCGTTGGCGGCAAGGACCTCTTCGGCATCCGCCAAGGCCTTCCTCACCCCCTTCACGCCGGCGCTTTCCAGGATAACTCATCTTCTACAGTTGCATTTCCAAAATACCAGGTAGATGGGCATTTTTGGG
>JASEFK010000025.1 GCA_030019255.1 Actinomycetota bacterium | reverse complement strand
TTTCAAGCTTTCTTCCCGTGACGTCTTTTCCGTTCTCCCATATGGAACACGGTTGACAAAATATCTGGTTCTATCCTATAAATTAAATGAATGTTCATTTAATAATAGGAGTTGAAATTCACGTGGCCCGGAGCAACAGGAACGCACCCAGGCGGAAAAGGGAAATCGTGGAGAACTTCTACGCCGTCCTCAAGGAGGAAGGCCTGGAAGGAGCCTCCATAGCCAAGGTGGCGAGTCGCATGGGCATCCACCCCAGCCTCACCATTCATTATTTCTCCAACAAGGAAGAAATGGTTGTAGAGCTCGTGGATTACATCCTGCACCTTTACGAGGAGACCTTCCTGCCCACCCTTGAGGAGATAGAAGACCCGGAAGAAAGGCTTGAAAGAACCCTGGACATAGTCTTCGGGGAGGACTGGAACCGCCTGGTGGACACCGGGGTATTCTACGCCTGCTACTCGCTAGGCTTCAGGAACCGGCGTGTGCGGGAAATCTTCCTGAAGATGTACGGACGCCTCCGTGAGGTGCTGGAGGGAGAGATCGCCGTCTGCATGGAGAAATATGGGATCGACGGGCAACCGGCCGTACTGGCGGATTATCTCATCACCCTGATCCAGGGGTATGACTTTTACCGTTCCCTCGTGGATGACGACCGGCGTTTCGACGAACTATCCCTGTACTTGAAAGAAAGCGCTTTGAGGTTGTTGAGGGGGACCTGGGAACGGGATAGGTACAGGATCGAACAGAGCCATTAACGGGCTGCATTCGAAGAGAGGCTTGAAAACGCCTGCGATGTCGGACCTCAGGCAAACGTTTGCCCGCGATGGAAGGGTGTGTGAGGCGTTGTTGCACCCTTCCCTCCCTTAAGTCCCGGAGAGGACCTTGAAAAATATCGAGGCAAAACCTGGCTGATCTGACTATCGCTGCTGGCCAAACACAAAGGTTGATCCAAGCGTTGTTCGGCACAGTCAGCGACGCATGGGGAAAGGAGGGGAAAGCCATGAAAGTACTGGTCATGGGCGGTGCCGGAAATATGGGCAGCCGGGCGGTGGAGGATCTTGCCAACACCCCCGGCGTGGAACGGGTGACCATAGGCGATGCCAACCTGGCCAAAGCCCGGGAAATCGCCGGCAAACTGGAATCGGCCCCCGCCAAAGTGGAAGCGGTCCAAGTCGACGCCAGAAATCATGCCCGCCTGGTGGAGGTCATGCGGGGGTACGACGTCGTGGCCTCAGCCCTCGGGCCTTTTTATCTCTTCGAGACGCGCCTGGTAAAGGCGGCTCTGGATGCCGACGTCAACTACATCAGCATCTGCGACGACTGGTCGGCGGCCCAGGACACCATCATTCGCTTCGACCACGTGGCCCGCGAGAGAGGTCGCCTGGTGGTCACCGGCATGGGGGCCAGCCCGGGCCTCTCCAACGTAGGGGTAAGGCTCCTGGCCGACCAGTTGGACAAGGTCCGCAAGGCGGACATCTACGTGTACATG
Organism: Actinomycetota bacterium; assembly: GCA_030019255.1. NCBI lineage: Bacteria > Bacillati > Actinomycetota > Actinomycetota bacterium. Next base: position 5,792 of record JASEFK010000025.1, on the reverse strand, counting down.
CCCGCCGAGGGGGAATACGGGGAGGCGGTCATCAAACACACCTTTTTCATCTACGGTACGGTGGTCCCCGTGTTCCGGGAAGGGGTCATGTACATGCTCCCGGCAGGGAGCCTTCACTACGACGTGGAGATGCCTAAGTTCGGCGTACAACGGGTATGGAACATTGGGCATTCGGAGGCGGTTACCCTTTCCCGCTTCAATCCTCACCTGGAGGAAGTGAAGATGACCATGGGGATGGGCAAGGGCTCGCGCATTTTCGTGGCTCTCGGACGCCTGGGATTCTTTTCCACCCCAAAGAAGATCGACCTGGCTACCAAGCTGCTTCTTAAATATTCCAAGCCCTCCCCCACCGCCGACCCCGACTGCGCCCTGCGAGTGGACGTCACCGGGGAGAAGGACGGAAGGGAGACCACTCTCACCGTGTGCGGCATAGCCACCCAAAGGGAATCCACCGGCCTGGCCCTGTCCATCGGGACTTACCTCCTGGGGAAGGGGAAGTTGCAGGTCAGCAAAGGCGGGGTGTGGGGACCGGAGGACTGCTTCGATCCCCAGGAAGTTTTGCACATCCTGGGGGAGAAAGGCATACCCGTGTATTCCGACGTGGCCATGCGCAACCGCATCAACTGAGCACTGGGGGCCGTTTCGGTCCGCTTCGCGAGGAGGTGGAGAGATGGGAGAGTTCGACATCCTGTTCAGCCCGGTCCGGATAGGCTCCATGGAGCTCAAGAACCGCCTGGTCATGCCGGCCATGTGCTGCCGTTTCGGTACCGAGGAGGGAGCCGTTTCCCCCCGCCTCATCGATTATTACGTGGAGAGAGCCCGGGGAGGCGTGGGGCTTATCGTCATTGAAAATACCTGCGTGGACTGGCCCACGGGAAAAGCGGGAATGGCCCCCATCAGAATAGACGATTTCAAGTACATCGGTGGCCTTCACGACCTCGCGGAAGCGGTGCATCCCTACGGGGTGAAGATCGCCACCCAACTCCATCATACCGGCCGCCAGAACACCACCATCTGCACCGAAGGCCAGCAGCTGGTGGCGCCCTCCCCCGTCCCCTGCATGGCCATGGGCGGGGAGATGCCGCGAGAGCTTACCCGGGAGGAGATAGAGGCCATCATCACCAAGTACGTCCTGGGAGCGGCACGGACTAAGATGGCCGGCTTCGACGCCGTGGAGATCCACGGGGCCCATGGGTACCTGGTGCAACAGTTCATGTCACCCCTGACCAATCACCGGGAGGACGAATTCGGGGGCGACTTCGAGGGCCGCATGCGCTTCCCCTTGCGCATCATCGAGGGCATCCGTGCCGGATGCGGTCCCGACTTCCCCATCATCTTCCGCATGAGCGCCGACGAGTATGTGGAGGGAGGCCTGATCCTCGAGGACGCCAAGGCCATCGCCAGGAAGCTGGAGGAGGCGGGCGTGGACGCCATAAGCGTCAGCGCAGGGATCTACGACTCCCAGCCCTCCTGGTTCGCCAGGATATTCCCACCCGCTCCCATGCCCCCCGGCTGCAACGTTCATCTGGCCGAGGAGATCAAGAAGGTGGTTAGCATACCGGTGATCGTAGCCGGGAAACTGGACAACCCGTATCTGGCCGCGGAAGTCCTGGAGAAAGGAAAAGCCGACCTGGTGGCCATCGGGCGACCGCTGCTCGCCGACCCCCACCTTCCCAGAAAGGTAGCCGAGGGACGGTTGGAGGACATAAGGCCCTGCCTGTACTGCAATCAGAGTTGCTACGGGAACCTCTTCAAGCTTTGGAGCATCCAGTGCGACGTTAACCCGGAGCTGGGAAGGGAAAGGGAGTTGGCCCTGGAAAGGACTGCCAACCCCCGGAAGGTAATGGTGGTGGGCGGCGGTCCGGCGGGCATGGAAGCGGCGCGCATCCTGGCCCTTCGCGGGCACTCAGTGGTCCTCTGCGAGAAGGAGGGGGAGCTGGGCGGGCAACTGAAAGCCGGCTCCACCCCCTCATTCAAGGGACAGGTGAAAAGATTATTGAATCACCTTTCCGCCCAGCTGGAGCGGGTCGGGGTCGAGGTCCGGCTGAATACCGAGGTCACCCCGGAGCTGGTGAAAAAGGAGGCCCCCGACGCGGTGGTGGTGGCCACCGGGGCGGTTCCCGACAGGCCGGACATTCGCGGCATCGAGGGAGCGAACATCCGCTACGCCGCCGACGTGCTGACCGGAAAAGCGGAGGTGGGCGATAAGGTTGTGGTGCTCGGTGGCGGGGACGTCGGACTGGAAACCGCCCTCCACCTGGCAGAAACCGGTAAAACGGTAAAGGTCGTGGAGAAAGAGGCGCAGGCAGTTCCGGACATGAACACCGTCAACCGGCTTTATCTCCTGTGGATGGCCGAAAACCTGGGGGTGGAGATCCTCACCGGCACGGAGGTGGTGGAGATAGAACCGGGTAAGGTTACTGTTTCCGTAAGCGGGGAAAGCCGCGAGCTGGAGGCGGACGTAGTGGTGGTGGCCACCGGTTACCTACCGCACCGTAGCCTGGCCGAAAAACTCAAGAGGCTACCTGTGAAGGTCTACGAGGTGGGGGATTGCCGGGAGATAGGGAGGATAAAGGGTGCCATCCACGGCGCGGCCATCCTGGCGCGAGAGATATAAAGCCATCGGGGGTGAAGGACATGAAAAAGACGGTGCTCATCGTGGCCACCCTGGACACGCGCGGTGACGAGGCCGATCTCCTTAGACGGGTCATCCGGGAAAAAGGCCACGAAGCGTTGGTTCTGGACGCAGGGGTAATGGGGGAACCCGCCATCCAGGGCGACTTCAGCCGTGAAGAGGTGGCCGAGGCCGGGGGAAGGAGCCTGGCCGAGTTGCGGGAGGAAGCCGAGAAGGGCGCCGACCGCGCCCAAGCCACCAGGGTTATGGCGGAGGGAATAAAGGCCATCGCCGCGGATCTCTACGAGCAGGGTAGGATACACGCCTGCCTGGCCCTAGGCGGGACCACGGGAGCCGCGCTGGGGATGGCAGCCATGCGGGAACTCCCAGTTGGTGTGCCCAAGGTGCTGGTAACCACCTTCATCGATCCTGCGGTCATCGGCGACCAGGACGTCACGGTCATGCAGTCTCCCATCGACCTGGTGGGCATGAACAAGGTGGTGGAGAACACCCTGCGCCTGGCCGCCGGAGCGGTAGCTGGGATGCTGGAGGCGGAGACCTCCATGGAGGCCAGGCCTCTCGTTGGAATCACCGCCCTGGGGGTAACCACCCCGGCGGTACAGAAGGTGTTCTCCCGACTGGAAAAAGAAGGAAGGGACGCGGTGGTCTTCCATGCCCGGACCACAGTGCTGGAAAGGCTGGCCCGGGCGGGGATGATGGACGGGGTGATCGACATCACCCCCTTCGAGGCCATCCCCATGGCTCTCTATCCCCCGGAATACATCGCCCGCCTGGTGGGCGCCCCGGAGGAGCGCCGGGAGAGGCTGACCAGCGTTCTCGAGCGGGGTCTTCCTTGGATCATCGCTCCCGGTGGGTTGGACATGCACATCTTTCCCGGTACGGGCATAGATTCCATCCCCGAGGAATTCCGGGACCGGGCCTGGACCATGCACGGGCCGGGGATCGTCCTGGTTCGCACCAGCGGCGAGGAACTGGAAAAAGTCGCTGCCTTTCTCGCCGAGGCCGCCGCAAAGTCCTCCGGCCCCGTGGCCGCGGTTATCCCCCTACGTGGTTTCTCGGAGACGGATAAGGCGGGCGCCCCACTCTTCGACCCTGAGGCGGACCGGCATTTTGTGGAAGCCTTCAAGAAGGCGCTGCCACCGGATGTCGAGGTGTTGGAGGTGGACTGCCATATAAACGACGAGGGTTTCGCGGACGCCGTTATGCGGGTTTTCGACCGGATAACCCAAGCCGGGAGGTGAAGGGCATGGCGCTGAAAATATCCAGGTCGGAGATTCTGGAGAGGTTGCACGGACAGATTGCGGAGAGGAAACCCATCCTCGGCGCGGGATGCAGTGCGGGGATCATCGCCAAGTGTGCCGAGGCGGGTGGAGCGGACATCATCATCGTCTACAGCACCGGGAAATCGCGCATGATGGGGCTTCCCACCACCATCATCGGTCCCTCCAATCCCATCACCCTGGACATGTACGAGGAGATAGCCAACGTGGTGAAGAACACCCCCATCGTCGCCGGCATCGAGGCCAACGATCCATATTTCCTGGACCAGAGGGCCTCAGTGACGCGCTTCCTGGAAAAGGGGTTCAACGGGGTCATCAACTTTCCCACCGTGGGCCTCTATGAGAACCTCATCGAGGGCGGCTCAGCCCTGCGGGCCTATAACCAAAGCCTGGCCTATGGTTATGGCGTGGAGAGCTGGGGCTGGGCCCGGGAGGTGGAGATGATGAGACTGCTGCGGGAGATGGACGTCTTCACCATGGCCTACGTCTTCACCCCTGAGGACGCCGCGGACATGGTCCGGGCCGGGGTGGACGTCATCTGCGCCCACGTGGGACCCACCATGGGTGGAATGGCCGGGCACCAGGAGCTGGAGAGCCTTGACGTCCTGCTGGATAGAGCGCAAGCCATCTTTGAGGCTTCCTGGAAGGAAAATCCTGAAGTCATCTGCCTCATCCACGGAGGTCCCTTCTATGACCCGGATAGCACCAAGGTCATCTACGAGAGGACCGACGCCCAAGGTTTCGTGGGCGCTTCGGCCATCGAGAGGATCCCCATCGAGAAGGGGGTCACTGACATCTGCCGGGGATACAAGGAGGTCGCGGCCATCCGGCACAGGAGCGGGAAATAAGACATTTCTTAAGCCCCGGCATCGCGGCCTGACCCCGCGGCAGGGTAGAGCCATAAGAGGATAGTCAGTCGCTGCCGCAAGGCGTTCGGGGTTCGAGACCCGCGATTGAAAAGTGATTCCGGAAGGCGAGGGAGGTGTGAAAATGGGGGACCGCAAGGTTATACTCCGAAGGTGCGAGAGCTACGAGGTGGCCTCGCTGGAGAAGATCATCTGAGAAACGGTTGAGGAGCTGGGAGAAAAACCGAGGGGCAACATACTCATAAAACCTAACGTGGTCTGCGCCACCCGGGTGGTGCGGGCGGCACATACCCATCCCGCGGTGATCGAAGCCGCGGCCGCCGTCCTCAGGAAGATGAGTCCCAGGTCCAGGATAACCGTGGGCGAATCCGGAGGAATGGGCATTTCCACCAGGCTTTTCTTTCACTATGCGGGCTATACGGGGATGGCCAGGCGAGCAGGTGTGACCCTCAGCGACCTCAACGAGGAAAGGCAGGTGAGGGTGAGACTGTCGCGGGCCAAATGGCACAAGACCATACTGGTGGCCAAATCCCTTTACGAATCAGACTTCCGCATGTGGATGCCCAAGTTGAAGTTCCACAACGGATGCAAGATAACCAACGCCGTGAAGCTGAACATCGGCATCCTGACCCACAAGGAGCGGATGCTTTACCACAACGACCGGCTGAACGAGAAGATCGTGGACCTCCTGGAGGCGGGATACCCGCAGCTCATCATCTCTGACGCCGTGGAGATAGCCCACGGACAGGAATTCGCTCCCTATGCCCATCACCTCGGCGCGTTACTCATCGCCAACGAACCGCTGGCGGCGGATATGGTGGGCGCTCGCATCCTGGGGTTTGAACCCCGGGAAGTGGAGCACCTGGTTGAGGCCAGCGAAGGGGGTTACGGTTCGCTCGATTTTTCGGACATTGAGGTCAGCGGTGATATAAGTATGGAGGAACTGGCCGAAAAAGTCGGTAGCGTCAAGGATTTTGTGTCAGCCACCTAGCCTTCCTCCTCCCATCCCAG
>JASEFK010000024.1 GCA_030019255.1 Actinomycetota bacterium | reverse complement strand
ACGTTGACGTGCGGCTTGGTCCGCTCGAACTTCTTCTTGGCCATTTTGACCCTCCTCCCGAATCACTCAACGGTGTCTCATTCTGGACACAACTTCCCTATTTTAGTCATCCCGCGGGGCCCACACAAGACCGTTTTCTCGGGAGCCCGCGAGGCATTTCCCAGCTATTACCATCCCCTTTCCCGTCTCCCGTTCCACCCTTACTCTCCCCTTATGCGCTTGATGATCTCCGCGGCCAGGTTGTGGGGGACCTCGCCGTAATGGGAGAACTGCATGTGGTGGGTGGCCCTCCCCTGGCTCAAGGAACGCAGGTCGGTGGCGTAACCGAAGGTCTCCGCCAGCGGCACGTAGGCCACGATGTTCTGATGCCTGCCGCGCGTCTCCATCCCCTCCACCTTGCCACGGCGGGCGTTGAGGTCGGCGATGACGTCCCCCAGGTACTCCTCTCCCACGTTGATGTGCACCTTCATGATGGGCTCGAGGAGTATGGGCTCCGCCCTGCGCAGGGCCTCCTGGAAGGCCGCGGCTCCCGCCGCCTTGAAGGCCAGGTCGGAGGAGTCAACCTCGTGGTAGGAACCGCCGCGCAGGGTGACCTTCACGTCGACCACCGGAAAGCCCGCCAGGACTCCGAACTCCAGGGCTCCCCGTATCCCCTCCTCCACCGCGGGGATGAACTCCTTGGGTACGGCGTTGCCGGTGACCTTGCTTTCGAAGAGGAAGCCCTCCCCCCGGGGCAGGGGCTCCAGGTCGATGATCACGTGCCCGTACTGGCCACGCCCGCCCGTCTGGCGGATGAACTTGCCCTCCACCCCCCGGGCCTGGCCGGCGACCGTCTCCCGGTAGGAGACCTGCGGCCTCCCCACGTTGGCCCCCACGCCGAACTCCCGCAGCAGGCGGTCCACGATGATCTCCAGGTGCAGCTCGCCCATGCCGGAGATGATGGTCTGCCCGGTCTCCGGGTCCAACTTCACCCGGAAGGTGGGGTCCTCCTCGGATATCCTCTCCAGAGCCTCGCTCAGGCGGTCCTGGTCGGCCTTGGTCTTGGGCTCGATGGCCACTGAGATGACCGGCTCGGGAAAGACCATGGGCTCCAGGAGGATGGGGCGGTGGGCGGAGCACAGGGTGTCGCCCGTGTAGGTCTCCTTGAGCCCCACGGCGGCCACGATGTCGCCGGTGTGTATGGACTCCCGTTCCTCACGGTGATTGGCGTGCATCTGGAGGAGGCGCCCGATGCGCTCCTTCTTGCGCCGGGTGCTGTTGTACACCGTGGCTCCCACCCGCAGGGTGCCCGAGTAGACCCGGATGTAGACCAGCTTCCCCACGTAGGGATCGGACATGACCTTGAAGGCCAGGGCGGAGAAGGGCTCTTCGTCGGAGGGCCTGCGCACCTCCTTCTTCTCCTTCCCCACCTGCACCCCTTCCACGGGGGGCACGTCCAGGGGAGAGGGAAGGTAGTCCACCACCCCGTCCAGGAGCAGCTGCACCCCCTTGTTGCGGAAGGAGGCCCCGCAGAAAACGGGTACCAGCTCGCACTTGAGGACCCCCTTCCGGACGGCCCGCCGTATGTCCTCCTCGCTCACCAGCTCCTCGCTCTCCAGGTACTTCTCCAGCATCTCGTCGTCGTAAGGAGCACAGGCCTCGAGGAGGGCGTGGCGGTAGAGCAGGGCGGTATCCAGGAGCACCTCGGGGATGTCCACGTACTCGTACTTTGTACCCAGCTCGTCCCGCCAGACCACGGCCTGCATGCGGATGAGATCCACGCAGCCGGCGAACTCGCTCTCCCGGCCCAGGGGCACCTGCACCGCCACCGGTCGGAGGTCGAACTTCTCCTCCAGCATCTCCAGGCAGGCGAAGAAGTCCGCTCCCGGACGGTCCATCTTGTTCACGTAGCAGATACGCGGCACGCGGTAATGGTCTGCCTGCCTCCATACCGTCTCCGTCTGTGGCTCTACTCCCGCCACCCCATCCAGGATGGCGATGGCCCCATCCAGCACGCGCAGGGAGCGTTCCACCTCTACAGTGAAGTCCACGTGCCCGGGCGTATCTATTATGTTTATCTTATGATCCCGCCAGAAACAGGTGGTGGCGGCGCTGGTGATGGTTATCCCCCTCTCCTGCTCCTGGATCATCCAGTCCATCACCGTGGAGCCCTCGTGCACCTCCCCCATCTTGTAGGTCTTGCCGGTATAGAAGAGTATCCTCTCCGTGGTAGTGGTCTTCCCGGCGTCGATATGGGAGATGATGCCGATGTTGCGGACCCTTTCCAGGGGGAAAGCCTCGTCCGCCCGGGATGATTTCTCCACCTTTCCCGTGGTCGTTACCTTCATCCTCACCACCGGTAATGGGCGAAGGCCTTGTTGGCCTCGGCCATCTTGTGCAGGTCTTCCTTTCTCTTGATGGAGGCGCCCACGTGGTTGGCGGCGTCCATGAGCTCGCCGGCCAGCCGCTCCATCATGGTCTTTTCCTTGCGTTGCCGCGCGTAGTTCACTATCCACCGTATGGCCAGGCTGGTGGCCCGCCGGGGACGCACCTCCACCGGGACCTGGTAGGAAGCGCCGCCCACTCGCCGGGAGCGCACCTCCAGGACGGGGCGCACGTTGTCCGTGGCCTTGCGCAGTATGGTCAGGGGGTCATTCCCCGTCCTCTCGCGGATGATGTCCAGGGCGCCATAGACGATTTTCTCCGCCTTGCTCTTCTTCCCGTCCAGCATCACCTTGTTGATGTACTGGGCCACCAGTACGCTGTTGTACCTGGTGTCCGGGGCTATCTCCCTCTTCGGTGCCGGTCCCTTCCTGGGCATGCTTCCTCCTCCGATTACCGTCCCACTCAGCGGGAAATCACAGGCCGGCCCTCTTCTTGGTCCCGTAACGGGAGCGGGCCTGCTTGCGGTCGGCGACCCCGGCGGCGTCCAGGGCGCCGCGTATGATCTTGTAACGCACTCCCGGGAGGTCCTTGACCCTCCCTCCCCTTACCAGGACGATGGAGTGTTCCTGGAGGTTGTGCCCTATACCCGGGATGTAGGCGGTGACCTCGATGCCGTTGGTGAGTCTCACCCTGGCTATCTTGCGCAGGGCGGAATTGGGCTTCTTGGGAGTGGTGGTCTTCACCTGCGTGCAGACCCCGCGGCGCTGCGGGCAGCCCTGCAGGGCGGGGGTCTTGGTCTTCTTCCGCTTCTCCCGGCGTCCCTTTCGGACCAGCTGGTTTATGGTGGGCAAAGCTACCTCCTCCAGGAATAATATTCCAATTCGACCCTCTATCCTTCCAAAAACGCGCCAAGGCGCAAGTTTACCATCACCTTTTTCGGCATGTCAACGCGGCTGTCGTGTGAGTGCGCTCCATGCCGCGTTTCAGAGCTCCTCCTCCTCGTTCCCCGAGGGCATACCCTCCGCGCCACTGTCGTCCTCCGCGCCGCCGACGCTCCTGGCCCAATCGGGCAATTCGACGCCGCCCTCGCCCACGGCCGCGGAACGCTCGCCCTCCTGCCCGGAGGCCAGGGATTCCACCTCCTCCAGGAGGCTTATGCCCATGTGCTTGGGCTTCACCTTGATGTTCCGGTAGCGGGCCATGCCCGTGCCCGCGGGGATGAGCTTCCCGATGATCACGTTCTCCTTCAGGCCCAGCAGGGGGTCCACCTTCCCGGAGATGGCCGCATCGGTGAGCACCCGCGTGGTCTCCTGGAAGGAGGCCGCGGAGAGGAAGGATTCGGTGGCCAGGGAGGCCTTGGTGATGCCCAGGAGCATCTGGCGCGCCGTGGCCGGCTCTCCTCCCTGGGCGATGACCGCCTGGTTGACCTCCTCGAAGTACTTGCGGTCCACCTTGTCCCCGGGAAGGAGATCGGTGTCCCCGGGATCCAGGACCTCCACCTTCTTCATCATCTGGCGCACGATGAGCTCGATGTGCTTGTCGTGGATGTCCACCCCCTGGCTCTTGTAGACCTCCTGGACCTCATGGACCAGGTAGAGCTGCGCAGCCTGGGTGCCCAGCACCCGCAGGATGTCGTGGGGGTTGATGGAGCCCTCGGTGAGCTGATCCCCCGCCGCCACCTCCTGGCCATTGCGCACCCGCAGGCGGGCCCGGCGGGATACTTGGTAGATGCGCTCCTTCCCGTCCGCCCCCACGATGGTTATCTTCCGTGAGCGCTCCGAGTCCTCGATGGTCACCTTCCCGGATATCTCGGCGATGATGGCCTGGCCCTTGGGCTTACGGGCCTCGAAGAGCTCCACCACTCGCGGAAGCCCGTGGGTGATGTCCTCTCCGGCCACGCCGCCGGTGTGGAAGGTACGCATGGTGAGCTGGGTCCCGGGCTCGCCGATGGACTGGGCGGCGATGATGCCCACCGCCTCCCCTATCTCCACCAGCCTTCCGGTGGCCAGCATGGTCCCGTAGCAGAGGCAGCACACCCCGTGGCGGGACTCGCAGGTCATCACGGAGCGGACCATGACCTCCTCGATCCCCGCCTTGGAAAGTTTTTCCACCATGGCCATGTCGATCTCGTCTCCCGGCTCGAGGAGCACCTCCCCGGTCCTGGGATGGGTCACGCGCTCCAGGGCCACCCGGGCCGCCAGGGAGGGGTTGAGCTCTCCCTGCGGAGTGTGCACCCGGACCGGGATGCCCTTGTCCGTCCCGCAGTCGTACTCGCGCACGATCACTTCCTGGGATACGTCCACCAAGCGACGGGTGAGGTAGCCGGAGTCCGCGGTGCGCAGGGCGGTATCCGCCAGCCCCTTGCGGGCCCCGTGGGTGGAGATGAAGTACTCCAGGACGGTCAGACCCTCCCGGAAGTTGGACTTGATGGGCCGGTCGATGATCTCCCCCTTGGGGTTGGCCACCAGGCCCCGCATCCCGGCCAGCTGGCGGATCTGCTTGATGTTCCCCCGTGCCCCGGAGTTGGCCATCATGTAGATGGGGTTGAAGATATCGAAGGCCTTCTCCATGGCCTCGGTGACCCGGTCGGTGGCCTCCGTCCACAGCTCCACCACCCTCTGGTGGCGCTCCTCGTCGGTGATCAGGCCCCGCTTGTAGTTCTCCTCGATGCGCTCCACCTCCGCCTCCGGCTCCTCCAGGATCTTGTCCTTGTCCGGGGGCACGGTGATGTCGGAGATGCCGATGGTGATCCCCGCCTTGGTGGCGTAGTGGAAGCCGATGCGCTTGATGTTGTCCAGGATCTCCGCCGTCTGCACCGTGTCGTACCTCTCGGCCACCTCGGTGACGATGCGCTGCAGGACCCCCTTGTTCACCTCCTCGTTGACGAAGGGATAGTCGTCGGGGAAGGCAGTGTTGAAGATTACCCTGCCCACCGAGGTATCGTATATCTTGGCGGGGCGTCCCTTTTTGCGTATGCGCACCTTCACCGGCGCGTGCAGGGCCACCTCCTTGAACTCGTAGGCCATGATGGCCTCCTCGGGGGAGGCGAAGGCCTTGCCCTCACCCTTCTCCCCCTCCTTGATCACCGTGAGGTAGGAGGCACCCAGCACCATGTCCTGGGTGGGGGTGGTGATGGGCCGGCCATGGGCCGGGGAGAGGATGTTGTGCGCGGAAAGCATGAGGATGCGCGATTCCGCCTGCGCCTCCGCGGAGAGGGGAAGGTGCACCGCCATCTGGTCCCCATCGAAGTCGGCGTTGAAGGCCGTGCATACCAGGGGATGGATCTGGATGGCCTTGCCCTCCACCAGGACCGGCTCGAAGGCCTGGATGCCCAGCCGGTGCAGGGTGGGGGCCCGGTTGAGGAGCACCGGGTGCTCCCGGATGACCTCGTCCAGCACGTCCCACACCTCCGGGCGCTGGCGTTCCACCATGCGCTTGGCGCTCTTGATGTTCTGGGCATAGTCCTTGTCCACCAGGAGCTTCATGACGAAGGGCTTGAAGAGCTCCAGGGCCATCTGCTTGGGCAGGCCGCACTGGTGGAGCTTGAGGTTGGGGCCCACCACGATCACCGAACGCCCGGAGTAGTCCACCCTCTTGCCCAGCAGGTTCTGGCGGAAGCGACCCTGCTTGCCCTTGAGCATGTCGGAGAGGGACTTTAAGGGACGGTTCCCGGGACCGGTCACCGCCCGGCCCCGCCTGCCGTTGTCGAAGAGGGCGTCCACCGCCTCCTGGAGCATGCGCTTCTCGTTGTTGACGATGATCTCCGGGGCCCCCAGGTCCAGGAGCCTCTTCAGGCGGTTGTTGCGGTTGATGACCCTCCGGTAGAGGTCGTTGAGGTCGGAGGTGGCGAAGCGGCCCCCGTCCAGCTGCACCATGGGGCGCAGGTCGGGCGGGATCACCGGGATGCAGGTGAGCACCATGGCCGTGGGGTCGTTGTCCGTGTTCAGGAAGGCGGAGACCACCTTCAGGCGCTTGGTGGCCCGCTGCCTCTTCTGCCCCTTGGAGTTGCGGATGATCTCCCGCAGCTCGGCGGCCTCCTTCTCCAGGTCCACGTTGGCCAGCATCTCCTGGACCGCTTCCGCGCCCATGCCGCCGCGGAAATAGTCGCCGTAGCGTTCGCGCATCTCCCGGAAGAGCACCTCGTCGGAGATGAGCTGCTTGTACTCCAGGGCCTTGAACTCCTCGAAGACCCTCCGCAGCTCCTCTATCCTGCGCCTCGCCTTCTCCTCCAGGGACTTGATCTCCTTCTCCAGCTGCTGCGGCTTGAGCTTGGGTACCGGCTCCTCGCCCTCCTCCACGGGCTTTTCCTCCCCCTCCGCCGCCGCCCGCAGCTCCTCTATCCTCCGCCGGGTGGTCTCCTCGATCTCGGTGATCTCCTCGTTGAGCTCCTCCTCGAGGAGGGGCAGGTCCCGCTGGCGCTTCTCCTCGTCCACGAAGGTGATCACGTAGGAGGCGAAGTAGAGTATCTTCTCCAGGTCCTTGGGGGTGATGTCCAGGAGATATCCCATACGGGAGGGTACGCCCTTGAAATACCAGATATGGGCCACCGGGGCGGCCAGCTCGATGTGGCCCATGCGTTCCCGCCTCACGCGGGCGCGGGTGACCTCCACCCCGCACCTCTCGCAGATGATGCCCTTGAAGCGGACCCGCTTGTACTTGCCGCAATAGCACTCCCAGTCCCGGGTGGGTCCGAAGATCTTCTCGCAGAACAGGCCGTCCTTCTCCGGCTTGAGGGTGCGGTAGTTGATGGTCTCCGGCTTCTTCACCTCACCGTGGGACCAGGACCTTATCTGGTCCGCGGTGGCCAGGCCGATCTTCAACTTGTCGAAGTCGTTGACGTCCAACAAGGGAACTCTACCTCCTTATGCGATATCTCCGACACTTCCCTCCGGATCCCCCGGCCGCGCCTCCCTTACAGTTCCTCCGGCCGCTCCTCCAGGGGCTCCTCCTCGCTCCGGGTGGAGAGCAGGGCGGCGGAAGCGGTACGCAGGTCGATGCCCAGGTCCTCCGCCGTGCGTAGCAGGTCCTCGTCGGTCTCCTTTATCTCTATCTCCTCTCCCGTCTCGGAGAGGACCTCCACGTTGAGGCACAGGGCTTGCATCTCCTTGACCAGCACCTTGAAGGACTCCGGTATACCCGGCTCTGGTATGTTGTCCCCCTTGACAATGGCCTCGTAGACCTTCACCCTGCCCATGACATCGTCGGACTTCACGGTAAGCAGCTCCTGGAGTGTGTAAGCCGCACCGTAAGCCTCCAGCGCCCACACCTCCATCTCCCCGAACCTCTGCCCCCCGAACTGGGCCTTGCCGCCCAGGGGCTGCTGGGTGACCAGGGAGTAGGGCCCCGTGGAACGGGCGTGGATCTTGTCGTCCACCAGGTGCAGGAGCTTCATCATGTAGATGTAGCCCACGGTGACGGGCTGGTCGAAGGGCTCGCCGGTGATGCCATCGTAGAGAATGGTCTTCCCGGTCTCCGGGAGCCCGGCCTCGCGCAGGGCCTCCTCGATCTCGCTCTCCCGGGCCCCGTTGAACACCGGGGTGGAGACGTACACCGGCCCCTCCACCTTGTTCTTACCCTTCTTGGGCCAGCCTTCGTGGGCCGCCCAGCCCAGGTGGGTCTCCAATATCTGCCCGATGTTCATGCGCGAGGGCACGCCCAGGGGGTTGAGGACGATGTCCACCGGCGTCCCGTCAGCCAGGAAGGGCATGTCCTCTATGGGCAGGATCTTGGAGATGACCCCCTTGTTGCCGTGGCGCCCAGCCAGCTTGTCCCCGTCGGAGATCTTGCGCACCTGGGCCACGTAGACCCTGACCATCTCGTTCACCCCGGGGGGTAGCTCGTCCCCCGCCTCCCGGGAGAAGACCTTGACGTCGATGACCTTTCCGGACTCCCCGTGGGGAACCTTGAGGGAGGTGTTGCGCACCTCCCGGGCCTTCTCCCCAAAGATGGCCCGCAGCAATCTTTCCTCGGCGGTGAGCTCCGTCTCCCCCTTGGGGGTCACCTTGCCCACCAGGATGTCCCCGGGTCCCACCTCGGCCCCGATGCGGATTATCCCCCTCTCGTCGAGGTCCTTGAGCATGTCCTCGCTCACGTTGGGGATGTCCCGGGTGATCTCCTCCGGGCCCAGTTTGGTGTCCCGGGCGTCGATCTCGTGTTCCTCGATGTGGATGGAGGAGAGGACGTCGTCATAGACCATGCGCTCGGAGACGACGATGGCGTCCTCGTAGTTGTAGCCCTCCCAGGGCATGAAGGCCACCAGGAGGTTCTTGCCCAAGGCCAGCTCCCCGTGGTCGGTGCAGGGCCCGTCGGCGATGACCTGGCCCTCCTCCACCCGGTCGCCCTCGTTCACGATGGGCTTCTGGTTGACGCAGGTTCCCTGGTTGGAACGGCGGAACTTGGCCACCTTGTAGACGTCTATCGTTCCGTCCTCGCGCTTTATCTCGATGCGGTCGGCGTCCACGTAGGTTACCACCCCGGCGGCCTTGGCGCAGAGCACGTCGCCGGTGTCCTTGGCCGCCCGGTATTCCATCCCCGTCCCTACCAGGGGGGCCTCGGAACGCAGCAGGGGCACCGCCTGTCGCTGCATGTTGGAGCCCATGAGGGCGCGGTTGGCGTCGTCGTGCTCCAGGAAGGGGATGAGCGCCGTGGCCACGGAGACTATCTGCCGCGGGGAGACGTCCATGAAGTCCACTTCCTCCGGATGCACCGCCTTCACCGCTTCCTTGGTGCGGCAGAGCACGGTGGGCCCGAGCAGCCGGCCCCGCTTGTCCACCGGCGCGTTGGCCTGGGCGATGACATACTTCTCCTCCTCGTCGGCGGTAAGGTAGACGATCTCGTCGGTCACCCTGCCCTTGACCACCCGGCGGTAGGGGGTCTCGATGAAGCCGAACTCGTTAACCCGGGCGTAGGTGGCCAGGGAGCCGATGAGGCCGATGTTGGGACCCTCCGGGGTCTCGATGGGGCACATGCGCCCGTAGTGCGAGGGGTGCACGTCCCGGACCTCGAAACCGGCCCGCTCGCGGGAAAGCCCTCCCGGCCCCAGGGCGGAGAGCCGCCGCTTGTGGGTGAGTCCGGCCAGGGGGTTGGTCTGGTCCATGAACTGCGAGAGCTGGCTGGAGCCGAAAAATTCCTTTATCGCCGCCACCACCGGGCGGATGTTAATCAGGTTCTGCGGGGTGATGGCCTCCGCCTCCTGGGTGGTCATGCGCTCCTTCACCACCCTCTCCATGCGCGACAGCCCTATGCGCACCTGGTTCTGGATGAGCTCGCCCACCGAGCGGACGCGACGGTTGCCGAAGTGGTCGATGTCGTCAACCTCCTCGATCTCGCTGGGCATGATGCGCAGGAGGTAGCGGATGGTCTCCAATATGTCCTCCGGGGTGAGGACGGTCACGTTCAGGGGTATGTCCAGGCCCAGCTTCTTGTTCAGCTTGTAGCGGCCTACCTTGGCCAGGTCGTACTTCCTGCGGTTGAAGAACAGGTTCTCCAACAGGGTGAGGGCGGTGTCCGCGGTGGGAGGCTCGCCCGGCCGCAGCTTGCGGTAGATATCCATCAGGGCTTCCTCCCGGCTGGAGGTGTGGTCCCTCTCCAGGGTGGCCTCGATGATGGGGGAGCCGTCGAAAAGGGAAAGTATCTGGTCGTCGTCCTCGTACCCCATGGCCCTCAGGAGCACCGTGGCCGGCTGGCGACGCTTGCGGTCTATCCTTACCCCGATGACGTCGCGCTTATCGGTCTCGAACTCCAGCCAGGCCCCGCGGGAGGGGATGATCTTGGCGTAGTAGAGCTCCTTGTCCGTGGTCCTGTCCAGCTCCTTGCTGAAATAGACGCCGGGGGACCTGACCAGCTGGGAGACCACCACCCTCTCCGTGCCGTTGATGATGAAGGTGCCCTTCTCGGTCATGAGGGGGAAGTCCCCCATGAAGACCTCCTGCTCCTTGATCTCCCCGGTCTTGCGGTTGATGAAGCGCACGGTGACGAAGAGCGGGCAGGAATAGGTCATATCCTTTTCCTTGCACTCGTCCACTTCGTACTTGGGCTCCTGCCACTTGTGCTCCCCGAACTCCACCGCCAGGTCCCCGGAGTAATCCTCGATGGGGGAGATGTCCTCGAACACCTCGCGCAATCCCTCGGTGCGGAACCACTCGTAGGACTTCTTCTGGATGTCGATAAGGTTGGGGACGTCGAGGATTTCCGGGATCTTGGCGAAGCTTCTTCTCTGGCGCACTCCGTGGGTAACACTCACCGCTTCCCTCACTCCTTTTCCCTCGCGAAGCGAAAAATTCCCTTATATATACGCAAAACATTATCTTATGATTAAAAAGATATTTTTGTCAAGAAAATGGAATTCGTTTTTCCGGCAACTCACCGTCCCTCATCGCCCTCTTAAAGCGTGCCGGTCGTCCCTTGGGGAACCCGCGAATGAACGCCGAATACTTCTTTCTCGTATCATTTCCTCTGGATGGCGGTTAGGTTATCCCTCCCGGCGGGAAGCGAATCCATCGGGCCACATCTCCCCGCATGATATCACGAAGACGCCAAGCGGCCGCCGGGCAAGCGAAAGAGGGATGCGCCGGCATCCCTCTCCAGCGTGCTCCAGCCCGGTACCCGACCCGGCATCGCGGCGGAAGCCGTCGCCGCCCCTTTTCCGCGCCGTACGTCGGGGTGACCCTACTTTATCTCCACCTGGGCGCCCGCCTCGCGCAGCTGCTCGGCGATGCGGTCCGCCTCGTCCCTGGAGACCTTCTCCTTGACCGGCTTGGGCGCCTCGTCCACCAGGGCCTTGGCCTCCTTGAGTCCCAGCCCAGTGATGTTCTTGACCTCCTTGATGACCTGGACCTTGCGATCCCCGGCGGCCAGGAGGATGACGTCGAACTCCGTCTTCTCCCCTTCCTCCGCCGGACCTTCTCCCCCCGCCGCCGGAGCGGCCGCTCCGACCGCTGCCAACGCCACCGGGGCGGCCGCGGTCACGCCGTACTTCTCCTCCAGCGCCTTGACCAGTTCGTTGAGCTCGAGAACGGTCATGGAGTCGATGGCCTCCAGAATGTCCTCCTTGGTGATTTTCTTCTCCGCCAATCCTCACACCTCCATCTTTTTCCTCAACCGCACCGCTTTGCGGCGGTTCAGGCCGCCTTGGATTTCTCCTCCGCCACCGCGCGCAGGGCGTAGACCAGCTTGCGGTAGGGACCGGATAGGACGCCGTGCAGTCCGTACAGCGAACCCTTGAGGGAACCCACCAGCCTCCCCAGGAGCACCTCGCGGGGAGGGAGGAGGGCCAGGGACCTCACCTCCGCGGCATCCAGCAACCTCCCCTCCAGAAAGCCGCCTTTCACCTTCAGGTTGGGATTCTCCCGCGCGTAAGCGGCCAACTCCTTGGCCACCGCCACCGGGTCCTCGGACCCGAAAACGGCCCCTACCGGGCCCACCAGCAGTTCCCCGAGGGACTGGTATTCCGTGTCCCGGATGGCCAGCAGGGCCAGGGTGTTCTTGAGCACGCGGTACTCGCCTCCCTTTTCCCGTAGCTTGAAGCGGAGCGCGTTCATCTCCTCCGCCTTCAGGCCGGTGAAATCGGTCAGGAAGATGAAGCGGCTGGAGAGGAAGCGATTGCGCATCTCCTCAACCCTGGCGATCTTCTCCTCTCGAGGCATGGTCTCCTCCCGTCTCTCCACCCGTCCTCCGGGGGAATCCCCTCCCCCCGGAAACGGCCTCAAACCAACGGCCCCCGCGTGGACGGGGGCCGGTATATATGATTTGGCTCCTCCGGCCTCCACGGGACATTAAGCCCTGCGGGCACCCGCTTCTCAGGCTCGATTCCCAAACCTACCACGCGAAAGAGCAGCTGTCAACGCGGTGTTCGCCATCCCTCAGACGGCCACCTTCTCCTCGCCCAGGATATCCCTCACCACGCTGGGATCCACCTTCACTCCCGGACCCATGGAGGTGGAGAAGGTGATGCTCTTGAGGTAGCGACCCTTGGCCGCCGCCGGCTTGGCCCTGATGACCTCCTCCAACACGGCGGCGTAGTTCTCGAGGAGCTTCCGCTCGTCGAAGCTCTTCTTGCCCAGCACCAGGTGGAGGTTCCCCTGGCGGTCAACGCGGTACTCCACCTTTCCCGCTTTGATGTCCTTGACCGCCTTCTCCACGTCGAAGGTGACCGTCCCCGCCTTGGGGTTGGGCATCAGGCCGCGGGGGCCCAAGAGCTTGCCCAGCTTGCCCACCTGGGACATCATGTCCGGGGTAGCCACCATGGCGTCGAACTCGAACCACCCCTCCTTGATACGCTCCAGGAGCTCGGGGCCTCCCACGATGTCCGCCCCGGCGGCCTCCGCCTCCCGTGCCTTATCCCCCTGGGCGATGACTAGGACCCTCACATCCTTGCCCGTCCCGTGGGGGAGGCTTACCGTGCCCCTCACCATCTGGTCCGCCTTGCGGGGATCCACGCCCAGCCGGAAGGCCACTTCCACCGTCTCGTCGAAACGGCTTCCCGGCATCTTCTTGATGATCTCCACCGCCTCGCGGGGATGATAAAGCTTCTGGCGATCGTAGAGCGACAGCGCCTCGCGGTAACGCTTGCTCCTCTTCTTCATGGAATCCTCACCTCCGTGGTTCTCGCGGGCCGCAGCCCTCCCACAAACGGCGTCAGTCCACCACCAGGATGCCCATGCTGCGGGCGGTGCCCTCGATGGTGCGCATGGCCGCCTCCACGTCCTTGGTGTTTAGGTCGGCCAGCTTCTGTTCAGCGATCTCCCGTATCTGCTTGCGCGTCAGGCGGGCCACCTTCTGCATGTTGGGCTCGGGAGAGCCCTTGTCCAGTCCCGCCTTCTGCTTGAGCAACACCGCAGCCGGCGGGGTCTTGGTGACGAAGGTGAAACTGCGGTCCTCGTAGATGGTTATCTCCACGGGGATGATGGTCCCCGCCTGGGACTGGGTCTGGGCATTGTAAGCCTGGCAGAAGGCCATGATGTTCACCCCGTGCTGGCCCAGGGCCGGTCCCACGGGAGGCGCCGGGTTGGCCTGCCCGGCCGGTATCTGGAGCTTCACCTTGGCGATGACCTTTTTGGCCATTTCCCTCACATCCTCCTCACAACTTGGTCACTTGATCGAAGGTGAGCTCCACCGGCGTCTCGCGACCGAAGATGGAGACCATCACCTTCAGCTTGCTCTGGTCTAGGTTTATCTCCGCTATGGTCCCGGTCATGTCCGCGAAGGGACCCGAGGAGACCCGCACGCTCATGCCCTCCTCGAACTCCGTCTTGGGCCTGGGCTTCTCCGCCGTGGCCGGCTTGAGCAGCTTCATGGCCTCCTCCTCGGTGAGCGGGGTGGGCTTGGCGCTGGAGCCCACGAAGCCGGTGACCCCGGGCGTGTTGCGCACCACGTACCAGCTCTCGTCGTCCAGTTCCATCTGCACCAGGATGTATCCGGGCAGCATCTTCTTCTGGACGACCTCCTTCTTGCCCCCCTTTATCTCCATAACGTCCTCGGTGGGGACCACCACCTTGAATA
This sequence comes from Actinomycetota bacterium, assembly GCA_030019255.1. Taxonomy (NCBI): domain Bacteria; kingdom Bacillati; phylum Actinomycetota; species Actinomycetota bacterium. Next base: position 975 of record JASEFK010000024.1, on the reverse strand, counting down.
TCTTGTCGCCCATGTCCAAGGAGGCGATGCGGTGCTCCAGGTTGCTCTTGACCTTGTTCTCGTACCCGGAATAGGTGTGCACCACGTACCACTTGGGCTCCATCAACCGACCCTCCCGCTCACAGGATGAAGATCTCCACCAGCTTGGTGAACAGCACGTCGGCGAAATAGACCAGTCCGCCCATGAGAACCACCGTCACCAGGACCACCAGGGTGTAGGAGACCACCTCGTCCCGGGTAGGCCAGGTGACCTTCTTCATCTCCGCCCGGACCTCGGTCAGGAACTGGGAGACGGTCACCCTCTGCTTCTTGGGCCCACCCTTCTTCCTCGCCCCGGCGGACTTCTTGAGCTGGGCGCGCTTTTTCTCCACGCCCAGCTTCTGCTGCATCCGCCGCAATTCCCTGCTCGGCAACTCTCCTCCTTTTCTGCAAAAATAATGGCAGGCCTGGAGGGACTCGAACCCCCAACTTCCGGTTTTGGAGACCGGCGCTCTACCAGTTGGAGCTACAGGCCTACTCTAATCCCTTAAGTCGGGTGCTCACGTTACGCCCCGTCCGAAGCACCCTCCTCGCTTACCAGTCTAATATATTATATTAGCGGGTCTCGCGGTGCAATGTGTGCGTCCGGCACCAAGGACAATACTTCTTAAGTTCGATCCGGTCAGGATCGTTGGTCTTGTTCTTCTTGGTGGTGTAATTTCTCCGCTTGCATTCCGTGCAAGCCAGCGTCACCAGTATCCTCATTCCGGCTCACCTGTCCTTCCCAGTGCCGAAAAGATAAGCTACCATCACCCGCGCGGGGTGTCAATCTCTGTTCCCTCCTGCATCTGGAAGGATGGGTTTCCTCCTCCTCGAGGCGTACAATCCGGCAACCGTTTCACGAACCGGAGTCCGCTCTTCCGGTATGCCCCTACCCGCACCCTACCGGATTATCTCCACCACCCTTCCGGCCCCCACCGTACGGCCGCCCTCGCG
>JASEFK010000023.1 GCA_030019255.1 Actinomycetota bacterium | reverse complement strand
GACATTATGCGCCTTCATGTCACTCCTCTTAGCGCGGCCGGTCAGTGGCCGTCATATCGAGTTAAGCATATCGCTATATCGATACTATTGTCAATATATATCGGTATATTTTTTAAAATTTTTTTAAATCTGTAAAGTTATAATTAGACAATGAGTATTGGTTATGAGTTAAGGCGTCAGCGGGAGGAGAGAGGGCTATCACTTCGACGACTTGGAGAAATAACTGGAGTAAGGCATATCACAATCAATGAAATAGAATTAGGAAAATCAAAAACTGGCCCACGCCTCGGTACAATAAAACTAATTGCTAGCAAAGCAGGCTTTGACATTCACCGAATCGCCCACGCAGCCTTCGACCTCGACCCCCCCGAGCTCCTCGGCGAGCTCTCCGGGGTTCTCAAACGTATATGTGAGATCGTCTTGAGCCTGACCGAGCAGGAAAGGGAGCTCCTTCTGCAGAAGATAGAGGGGTGGGTAGAGGGGATAAGGGATAGGGAAGGAGGTGGTGCCAAGAACGAGACCCTGGACGCACAAGTCGGGCATGGTTGACCGGGGCGGTCCGGAGGAGAAGCGGACCGCTGGGAAAGGTAATAAAGCTTGATGAATTTCGGGTGGGACAGCGAATAAATCAATAGTGATATATAGGATGAGATTGTTCACAATGAATTGTAACATCAGAGAGATTTAGCCCTTTGTCTTAACGAGGTGATAAAATGGCAGGGATGACATCTATAATCCCAAAAAAGGTAGAAGAAAGATTAAAAAAAGCCCTTAAACATTATCAGCCAATTGTCAGTACTGCGCTTTCTAAGGATATTAATGAAGCTGATACCGCAAAGATAGTAACAGAGATATTATCGGGGCTTTTTGGATATGATAAATTTGAAGAGATAACATCAGAACACGCTATTAGGGGTTCTTATTGCGATCTCGCAGTCGTTGTAGAAGGAAGGCTTGAAATACTTTTTGAGGTAAAAGCGGTTGGGCTAACCTTGAAAGATATACACACCAGACAGGCGATAAATTATGCCGCGAATCAAGGCACAGAATGGGTAGTTCTAACAAATGGTGTGGTGTGGCGTATATATCATGTTGATTTTGCTAAACCAGTGAGTGAAGAGCTTGTAGCCGAATTTAATTTTCTGAATCTTGATCCCAAAAACCCTGCCGATATAGAGCATTTATTTCTCCTGACTAAAGAGGGTATTCGTAAATCAGCCTTGGATGAATTCCATTCTCAGAAACAAGCTTTAAACAAATTTAATTTAGCCGCAATCATAATGAGTGAACCGATAGTAAAAGTGATAAGGAGAGAACTAAAAAGATTTGCCCCCGAGGTAAAGGTAAATAAAGTTGAAGTTGAAAATATTTTAAAACAGGAAGTACTAAAGAGAGAAGTAGTGGAAGGAGAAAGGGCAGAAGAGGCTATGAAAAATATTATGAAAGCAATTTCAAAGCAGGCAAAACCGCGTCGGAAAGCTAAGATTGAAAAAGAAGAATCAATCGTTGAACCGACAGGACAAACAGAAGAAATAATAAAAAATGATATATTTTAATACCTAAATATTCAATGGGAATTTATAGAAGAGAACTTAGAGACGGACGGGTTGTATACGATATCAAGGTCTCCATCCGTGGCCGTCAGGTGATGGAGCGGGGCCTCACCTTCGAGGAGGCCCAGGAGCGCGAATTGGAGCTTAAATCCCTCCGCCGCCGCTCCCCCAGGACGGCCTCCAACCTCACCGTCGCCGAGCTTGCCCTCGCCTGGCTCGAGGAGAAACGACTGCGGAACAAGGAAGCCACCTTCCGGGACTACGAGCAGGTCACCCGCCTCTACATCCTCCCCGCTCTGGGGGAGGAGCGGGTGAGGCAGCTCACCCCCTACCAGGTGAGCCGCTTCGTCTCCTCCCTCGCCTCACGCCCCCGGGTGGCCAACAAAGCCCTCACCGCCCTCAAGCAGATGCTCAAGCTGGCCGTGGTCTGGGGGCTGATCTCCGGCAACCCGGCGGCGGAGGTCTCCCGGGTCCCTGAGGGGCACAGGGAAGTGGAGTACCTCACTCCGGAGGAGGTAGGGAGGGTACTCTCCGTCCTGGAGAACGACCGCACCAAGTATCTCCTCGTCCTCACCGCCGCCCTCACCGGGATGCGCTCCTCGGAACTCCGGGGGCTCCGCTGGGGGGATATCGAGGGGCCCTACATCCACGTGCGCCGGGAATACAAGCACGGGCGCTTCCAGGCCCCCAAGACAGCAGCCTCGAGAAGGAGGGTGCTCATCCCGCCCCACCTCCAGGAGGAGCTGGAGCGCGACCGGGGAGAGCGGGAGGAGTTGGTCTTCTCCCGCAACGGCAAGCCCTTGGGAGACGATTATCCCACGCGATATGTCTTGGCGCCGGCGCTCCGGGAGGCTAAAATAGATAAACGGGTGACCTTCCACGCCCTGAGGCACAGCTACGCGGCGTGGATGCTCTCGGAGGGGGAGAGCCCCCAGTTCGTGCAGGCCCAGCTGGGCCACACGGACCCGGCTTTCACCCTCCGGATGTACGGTCACTTCATGAAGGAAAAACACGAAGAATTGGCAGCGAGGATGGAGAAGAACGTGGTGGCCCGTGTGGCTGTATCAAAACTGTATCACAAGGAGAGCGAGCAAATAGCGGATGTGATACCGTTTTCCCAGGTAAATGATACAGTGCGCCCGTAGCTCAACTGGATAGAGCGACGGACTACGGATCCGTAGGTTGGGGGTTCGACTCCCTCCGGGCGTGCCAGGTGTAGGGGCCGGTTGAGCAAGCCGGCCTTTGTTTTCCTCCTAAAGAACAGGCAGGGGCAAGGGCGGATTACGCAGACCCTCACCCACCAAGGCCTTTATAATCTTTATAATTGGAACATGGCAATGGTCTCGAAATACCGCGAGAGCTCAGGACTTCCCGGCGTGGCCATCGTCCATTACAGTGCCCCGCCGATAGTGGGCGGGGTGGAGACCATCCTCCGCAACCAGGCCGCCTTCTTGGCCGAATGCGGGATACGCGTGCGGGTGATTGCCGGGGTGGGAGGCGAGGTCGCGCCCGGGGTGGAGACGGTTTACATCCCGGAGCTTTCCTCCAACCATCCCGCCTTCCAAGGCCTCTCCGGGGATGGCTTACGGCGCGCGGCGGAAGGGCTCCTCGACAAGCTCAGGGAAGCCGTGGCGGGATTCCAGGCCCTCATCGTCCACAACATGCTCACCATGCCCTTCAACCTGGTGGCCACCGCCGCCTTGCGCCTGCTCATAGAGAGAAGCTCCATGAGGGCCATCGTCTGGTGCCACGACTCTCCCTACTTCGATCCCGCCTACCGCATACCACGCGACGAGTACCCCTATACCCTGATATCCGAGCCGGTGCCCGGAGCCAGGTACGTGACCATAACCGAGCACCGGCGCTCGCAATTCTCCCGCCTCCTGGGCCTTCCTGAGGAGGAAATAGAGGTGGTGAGGAATGGCATCGACCTCTCCCATTTTCTGTCCTTGGCCCCCCAAGCGGTGGCGCTCATCGACGAGTTCTCTCTCTACGAGAGGGACCTCAACGTCATATCCCCGGTGCGCATCACTCCCAGGAAGAACCTGGAAATGGCCATCCGCATCTGCCGGGCCCTCCGTTATTATTACCCTGACCTCCTACTCATCATCACCGGTTACCTGGATCCACACAACAGGGAAGCGGGGGCCTACCTCGAGCGGTTGAAAGGCCTGGTGGAAGACCTGGAAATGGAGCAGCACGTGCTCTTCCTGGGCGAATACCGCATGGCCGACGGGACCCCCACCGTGGCCGACTGGAAGGCCACTCGGGACATTTACTCCCTTTCCGACGTGCTTCTGCTCACCAGCTACGCGGAGGGCTTCGGCCTCCCCCTCCTGGAGGCGGGGCTTTTACGCATGCCCATCGTGTGTTCCGACATCCCCACCCTGAAGGAGATAATCGGCACCACCCGTAACGCCATCGTGGTGGGACTAGAGGAGGACCCCCGCGCCGTGGCCGGGCGCATCCACGAGTTTCTCTCCACCCACGCTACCTTCCAGCATTTCAAGCATATCTTCCGCGAGTATCATTGGAAGGCCATCGGCAAGAGCAAGCTGCTGCCGCTCCTGGGGTTTGGAGAGAAGGGCGAGGCCGGAGGGCCTGGTTTCGCGTAAGCGCCGACTGTCATGCGAATAGGCATGAAAAGCCGTAAAATGCCGTTGCATGGTCATGTGAAACTGTCTCTATCCGTCTGCCGGAAAGAGAAAAGGGCCGACCCCGAATCCCTCTAAATGGGGCCGACCCCAGATCTATTCGAGGACGTCCTCGATGGTCACCTTGAAGCGCAGGACCTTTCCCGCCAGGGGATGGTTGAGGTCGATCTCCACGTTCTGGTCGTCCATGGCGGTGACCGTGAAGTTGACCACGTTGCCCGCGTCCGTCCTGCCCGTATAGGCCATCCCCACCTCGAGGTCCGCCCCGCCGGAGAACATCTCCCGCGGGACCTTCTGGATGAGGTTGGGGTTCTTGGGGCCGTAGGCGTCCTCAGGCTGAACGACGATCTCCTTTTGCTCACCCGGCTCCATGCCCTCCAGCTCCCTCTCGAGTCCGGGGATTATGCTCCCCTCGCCGAAGACGAAACTGAAGGGATGACCCTCGGGAGAGGAGTCGATGAGCTCCCCCTGCTCGTCGAAGAGCTCATAGTGGAGGACCACGGTCTTGAAGGGCCCGACCTTCATTCCTTTTCTCCTTTCTATCCGTCCCGAAAAATGCTGGAGGCCCAGGCCGTCAGGGCTTGAGCCTCCATCCAAACTTCCTCTTGAACCTGATATGACCTGTGTGAATATGATATAACTTCGCACCCGCGGTTGGCAAACCACCGGGATACAGCGTCTCTTTCTGCATTTTTCAACCCAGAAAGCGTTGACTGAAACGATACAGCATCCCGAAGTCGGACCTTCCCCCGCTCTCTTCCTGTCTGGCGGAAAACCGGGTGGGCCCCGGCCTTTTCAACTACCATCCTGCCTGCGGGGATAACGCCATATCAGGGGCTCGCCCCCTTCTTTCCATGTATCAATGAATATATCAATGAATATTGCCGGTTTAAGAGGGATTCAGGGCGACTCCTCGGCCCTATCAAAGTTACATGTTTAAAGTTACATGTTTGACATGTGGCAGAGATGACATTAATATGGTTATAAGTCGGTTAACCACCTTGATTCAATCGAGTCGGGGGTTGCCTGTCCATTGATTGGTCCGGTGATTACCGGTTGGGGGACGAGAAAGGGGGAGACCATGAAAAAGGCCTTCCAGGTCCTTGCCGCTTCCTGCTTCGCCGCGCTCCTCATCTGTGCCGGATGTTACCAGCCTGGTGGGCCGGTCCCGGAGAGCCCGCATCCGCCGGCGGAGAGGGCCTGGAGCGAGCAGGACGTGGACGCCGCCGTGGTGGTGGAGGAGCAGGCCGTCTATTCCCCGGCTCCGCGGGACAACGGCACGCCGCCTCCGGAGTGCGACTACATACACTTCCTGCGCTTCCGGCCGGCGGATGGTTCGACCCTGGACCCCGCTGACCCGCAGAAGGTCAATTCGGAGACCACCGACGCCATGCTGGTGATGCTCCCGGGGATACTGGAGGGGGCCAACGGCTTCGAGTACCTGGGACGTCAGCTGGTATATGTTGCCAAGATGCAGAGGGGCCTGAACCTCGAGGTATGGGCGGTGGAGAGGAGGCCCAACACCCTGGAGGACCTCTCCATAGCCAACTACTTAGAGGGGGAGCTCGAGGCGGGCCGGATGACCGTGGAGGAGGCCGCCCGCAAAGCCATCGATTATTACTATCTGGGCAAGGAGGTCAACGGCCGCACTTTCCGGGGATGGCTGAAGGACCCCGACGTTCCCTTCCTCTCCGAGTTCGGGCTCAAACTGGCCACCGAGGACGTCTTCCGGGTCATCATGGCCATGGTCCCCGACCCGGAAGTGCGCAAGCAGAAGGTCTTCGTGGGCGGCCACTCCTTGGGAGGCATCATGACCTCCATGTTCGCCGGGTGGGATCTGGACGGGAACCCGGAGACCCTGGAGGACGCGGGGTTCAACAACTGCGCGGGGCTCTTCGGCCTGGACACCACGGTGACCCCGGTGAGCGAGATGGTGGGCGCCGTGCTCGAGCAGCTGCCGGAGGGCATCCGGAACATGTTGCGAGACATCACCGCCGACAATTACGCCACCCTGGTGCGGCAGCTGCGCGAGGACCCCAACTCCAACCGCATCCTCCCTTTCCCGCTCATCAACGCCGAGTCCATGGCCCTCCTGGAGGCGGTGGGGATGATGGCTTTTTACGCGCCGGACGAGGAATGCAAGGTGTTACGCGAAGCTCCCTTCTCCGGCCAGGCCCAGATGCTCCTCCGCTTCATGCACTCGCGTGACGCCCAGACCTTCATGGACGGGGTTCCCCAGATCACCGATTTCCGCTACACCAACGAGGCCATGCTGGGGGTGGTCTTCGACGACTCCTTCGCCCCGGTGGGCATGATCCAGAACAGCATGGGCTTCCTGGGCGGGGGCACGGTGGTGAAGAAGGACTTCCCCCCCGCGGAGCTCATCCAGGGCATCCCCATTATCGGCGAGCTGGCGGGCGGGATGTTGGGCAAGGGTCCCTACTACATCGCCAACGACGCGGGACCGGATGCCCTGCACCTGGGCCAGGGTCCTCTTTACTACTGGGTGAACTTCGACGAGGTGGGCGACGCCGCGGACCCTGACTTCCAGGACACGGAAGGAGAGATGACCTACACCACGACGGAGAACGAGGTCAGCGACATCCACGACGTGGCCCGGGTCATCTTCAAGGGGCCGCTCAACCTGACCGAGTGGTACTTCTCCACCCGGCAGGTGGCGGACATCGTGGCCGCCCTCTTCCCCTTCGCCCGGGACTACGGCATCAATTTCATCCACGGCGACCGGGTGGAAGAACTTCCCAGGATAGAGTTCATCGCCGAGCAGGGGGTGCTGAGCGAGGGGACCTTCATGTTCTTCCCCATCCCCGGCGAGAGGAAGCTCATCAAGGGGTACAACCACATGGACGTGCTCACCGCCTGCGCCAACGCTCCTTCCCGCAGGCCCAACGAGGTCATCGATCCCCTGATCGACTTCGTCCAGGAGAACCTATCCCAGGCAAGCGAGGATTGAAGGCTTCGCGCTGAACCACGAGGCCGGCGCGGGGGCGGGAGAGTCGACAGCGTCCCCCCCACCGCGCCGGCTTCTCTTGATGAGGCCATGCCCTCCCGCTTCGATTCCCGGCGATCGGGGTCGTGGGTGCGAAAAAAGGGGGAACGCGTGGGGCATGACCGGGGAAGCGCAGTGACACGGAAACGGTCGCTGCGCCGGTGACCCGGAAGCGACCGGCAAGAAAACGAGGAGGGAGCGGGAGGACGACGGACGAACGCTTGCCCCGGCGGCCACCGGCCTGGAAGGGGAGCGGGAACCCGGTAAAAGTGTACAATGGAGTCACCCCACCATCGACGAGGGGTGGGAGCAACGACGTTGAAGGACCCCCTGCAACCGGGCGGAAAGGGAGGCCCGGTGACCGGGAGCCGGGAATGCCCGAGGGGAGGTGGGCTCTTGGAAAGGGGAATCATACTCCGGAATTGGTGGACCTACATGTTAAGGGGGATTTTAGCCCTCACCTTCGGTGTCCTCTTCCTGGCCTACCCGGACGCCACGCTCAGGGCGTTCATGGTCATAGCCGGCATTTTCCTTCTCGCCGACGGTTGCCTGAACCTCGCCCGTTCCCTGGTACTGGCGATGAACGGTTTTCCCTGGGGCTGGACGCTGGTATGGGGAACGGCGGGACTGCTCCTGGGGGCCATACTCGTCTTTCATCCCGATTACACGCTGGCCTTCGTGTCCGCCCTGGTGGGCATCTGGGCCATCTTCATTGGGCTGGTGGAGATCGCCGCGGCCGTCGACCTGCCCCCGCTCAGCGGAAGGGGCTTCCTGGCCGCCTTCGGCCTTATATCCATCGCTTTCGGCATCCTCATGCTGGCCTGGACGGTGGAGACAGTCTACGCCTTTATGGTGATGGTGGGGGTATTCCTGCTCGCCAGGGCGGTGATGAACTTCGTCATCGGCTTCCATGTCCTGCGCCTGCAGCGCGGTTCGTGACCATGGGGACGGGAGGACGCCACGGATTTTCTCGGTGAAAGCAAGCCGCCCCCTCTTCCCCGGGATCAGGAACGCCGCCGCGAGAGGTTGAAGATCCAGGCGGCCACGGAGAAGAAGACCGAGGAGAAAAGGACCAGGACCATGAAGGACAACCAGGGCGGATGGTACCCCTCGAAACCCAGGCTTCTCCTCAGCAGATCGTTTCCGTAGGTTAGGGGGGATATGGCCGCCAGCCCCCTGGCCCAGGAGGGCATCTCGGCCAGGGGGACGAAGATGCCGCTGAGGAAAAGGAGGGGGAGACGCACGAAGTTGAGGACGGTCATCACGTTTCCGGGAACCTCGGTGGGCATGGTGGCCACCAGGGTTCCCAGGGAGGAGAAGCAGAGGCCGCTGGCCAGCAGGGAAGGAACCAGAAGCCCCGGGGAGGAGATCCGGGTACCGTAACCGATGATCCCCACCAGGAGTGGGAAAACGGAGACGGAGACCCCGAAGGCGAAGCCGGCCAGGCTCTTGCCGAAGAGGGTCCAGGTGAGGGAGACCGGGGCGGTCAGGTAACGCTGGAAGGTCTTGGCCATCCTCTCGAAGGGCATCCCCGCAGGGGCGATGTTAGAAGATGCAAAGAAGAGGCTGATGGCCACCAGCCCCGGGATTCCCTCGGTGATGGGCCCTTTCCTTCCAACGTAGAAGGCCAGAAAGAGGAAGAAGGGGAAAACCAGGCCGAACAGCAGCACCGGCGGCTTAAGGCAGTAGATGCGCACGTCCTTGACGGCTATGGCCAGGGAACGGCGCAGTTCCTTGCCCAGCCTTTTAGGCGCCAGCGCGTCCAGCCAAACGCTCATACCATCCTTCCTTTCCCGTACATATCCGGCCGGGCCGCACCCCGCGGGCTCCGTTGGCGCGAGGCGTTTGAGAGCCGCCACCCAAAGGGCTTTCGGCTCCCGGCGTAGTTTTCCCATCCCCGTTTGGTCTCGCGGCTTACCTTTCCGCTCACCGCCGGCAGCAGCGGGATTGTTTCGAGCCCGGTTTCCGAATCCCGCATAAAACTCGACCTCTCTCCAGTTACGTCCATGGGCCCTCCCCACGCTCAGCCGCGTTTCCTCAAGCCGGTGAGTTCGACGAATACGTCCTCCAGGGTGGGGCCCGGGGTGTTGATATAGGTGATCCTCAAGCCGTTTTCCTCCGCATAGCGGTTGAGGTCGGAGATGGTGCGGGAGGAATCCTCGGTGATCACCCGGAGCTTGTCTCCCTGCTTGGACACCTCCTTCACCCCGGGAAGGGACCGCAGGTCGGCTTCCCCGTTCTCCGCCGGCGGTTGGAAGGACACCTCCACCACTTGCACGCTGCGTGCCGCGCGCTTCAGGTTCTCTGGGGAATCCACGGCGATTATCTTCCCCCGGTTGATGATGGCCACGCGGTCACAGAGGATATTGGCCTCGTTCAGGTTGTGGGTGGTGAGGAAGATGGTAATACCCTTGCGGTTCAATTCCCGCACCATCTCCCGGATGACCAGCACGCTCTGCACGTCCAGGCCGGTGGTGGGCTCGTCCATGAAGAGCACCCGCGGCTGGTTGATGAGGCCCATGGCTATCACCAGTTTGCGCCGCATGCCCTGGGAGAAGCCCTTGACCTTGGACCTGCGGTGCTCGTAAAGGTCGAAGGAGCGGAGCAGTTTCTCGGCGCGGGAGACTGCCTCCCGGCGGGGGACGCCGTAAAGGGCGGCGGTGAACATGAGGTTGTTCCAGGCGCTGTACTCGGCGTAGGCGTTGGAGACCTCCGGTATGACGTTGATGGCTTCCCTGGCCCGGAAGGAATCCCGGACCACGTCGTGACCGAGAATGGAAGCTCGCCCCTCGGTGGGCAGGGAAACGCCGGTGAGGATGTTCACCGTAGTAGTCTTTCCCGCCCCGTTGGGGCCGAGGAAGCCGAACAGCTCACCCGGTTTGACCTGGAAGGAAATGCCATCCACGGCCACCAGGTCGCCGTACTTCTTCCGCAGCCCCTCTACCGCTATGGCATAACTGTCCTTTCCCGCCCGCACCACCGCTCACCCCCTCGGCGCGACCCCTTTACTCCCGGGCAGGGATGCCGCCACGGGCCGCCTGGGTGAAACGGTATTTGCGTGAGACTCGGCTCGGAGGTTGCCCCGATGGTATGACCGCGGACGAAATTCCCTCCACTTCCTTCTGGAAGGCAATGGCGTCACGGGCATTCGCGCTCCTTCCGTAAATCTCGCTCTGGTAGGGAGCCCTCATTTCCCGACCTCTCCAGTTACGAGCTGGTTCAGGAGGTCCCTTGTTTTTCGGAGGTGAGACCGCCATACCTGCAGGACAGCCCGGCCTTCTTCGGTAAGCCGGTATACCTTGCGGGTAGGACCCTGCCCCTCGTCCGAGTGGTCGTGTTCGGCCAAACCGCCCTCCTCAAGCCGCGAGAGAACCCGGTAGATGGTGGCAGGGCTCGCCCCGGAATCCAGGATGCCGAGCCTGGAGAGTTTCTGCTGCAGGGCGTAGCCGTGGGAGGGTTCTTCCTCGAGGAGGTGGAGGATGGCCGGAAGGACCAGGTGCCTGGGGAGGTTGCCCCCGCAGCGGCAAGCACGGAAATCCGTGCCCCCGCCCTTGATGGCGCCTTCCGCGCAACAGTTTACCGGAGCTCCCTTACCGTGCCCGCACATGGCCATGCCTCTTATTTGCAATCTAATAGTATTCTTATTTTGATAATATTATAGAATTGTATATAGTCAATTGCAACATGCAAGGCAGAAGATCTTAAAGAGAGGGATTCAGTCGTCTCCTCCCTTCTTGTCCGGCGGGAGCGGCCTGACCAAGGGCATCAACCTTGTGCCGGGTTCGAAGAGCCCGGTTCCTGAAGGATCCTGGTCAAACCCGCATATATGGTCAATCTGGGAAAAAAGGAGCTATCAAGGTGTTCGGCCTCCAGCACATGGAGGTAATCAACCGTCGCCCTCCAGCTCCTCGACCAGGGAGGCGACCAGCCGCCTTATCTCGTCCCGGACCCGTCGCATGAGCTCCATGTCTCCCTTTCCGGGGTCAGGGAGGGACCATTCCTCCAGGCGGTCCCGCGCCGGAAAGGCGGCCTTGACGATGCAGCCGAAGGAGATGATGCGGTCGAACTCGTCCAGGCGCCCCAGGTCAAGGATCTTGGGGGTGGCGGAGGAGATGTCCAGGCCCACCTCCTCCATGGCCCGCGCGGCCAGCGGATTTACCTTTTCCGCCGGGAAGGTTCCCGCGCTTTCCGCCTTCCATTCCCGGGCTAGGTGGTTGAAGAAAGCCTCTGCCATCTGGCTGCGCGCGGCGTTCTCCCCGCAGACGAAGAGCACCTTTCTGGTCATGGGCATCTTCTCTCCTTCACCAGGACTCGATCATTCGGTTCGCTTGGTATGCAAGTCGCCTTCGCAAACGGCCTGCCCCGGCGGCACTCTGCCCCGGTCACTTGCGTGAACCTGTGCAGCGTCCGCCATAACCGGAATCAAGCCGCCGCTTGCGGGACCTAGGGCCTCACTTAAACGGTGCGTCTGGCCGAAGGGCTTCCCCGTCGTGGTTCGAGGCGGTCCGATCCAATTATTCCCATTATACCCCACCCTGCGCCACTTCCTGCAACCGGTCATTGACAGCGGCCCGGGACTGATTATAATACAAACATAGATAAGTACAAATGATGATTAGTGAAAGACTGGAGATCGGAAATGCCGGGAAGAAAGAAACTAAGGTGCGTTGAGGACCCGGGAATACTGGAGCTGGCGGAGGGGCTCAAGGTCCTCGCCGATCCCAACCGGCTGCGCATCCTCTGTCTCCTCCTGCGGGGGGAGCGGTGCGTCTGCGAGGTGGAGAGGGAGCTGGGCATCTCCCAGCAGCTGGCTTCGCACCACCTCAACGTCCTGAAGGAGGCCGGGTTCCTGGTATCCCGGAAGGAGGGAACCTCTTCCTATTACGCCGTGGTTGCCGGGAAGGTGGAGGACCTCCTGGAGGTCATGCGCCGGCACCTGACCCTGGAAGGCGAGGATGAAGCAGCCGCCGTGTCCTGCTGCGCGAACGCCCCCGCTTCCCAAGAGGGCGAGAACGGGGAAACGGTGGAGCGCTTCCACGTGGGAGCGGGCCGGGGGAACGTCAAGACGCGGGGAGGATCTGGAAGATGAGAAGGATAGCCATATCCCTGGGCGAGGAGGAGTTGATCTGGCTCAAGCGCATCCTGGCCGACGAGGACCGGGAGGAGGCCCTGAGGTTCATCCGGGAGGTGCTGGAGAGGAAGGTCAAGGAGGCCGAGCTCCCGCACTGCGTGCCGGTCTTCGAGGAGTCTTACCGCCCCAACCAGGGAGAGATAGTCACGGGAAGGAAAGCGGCGGACCGGGGCGGGTCCGGCGCTTGAGGACTGGACCTCGAGGACCTGAAGATCGGCCAACGGAAAGCGGTGAAGAGAGGATGTTGATCAAGGATTACGAACTGGAGCTGTTCTCGCCGCCGTGCGACCCGGGGTCGCCGGTGTGGGTGGCCCGGGTGAAGACAGACGCCGACCTGGCGCCGGTGATGCCCTACGTCAACGCGGTGGCCAGGAACGCCTTCTACGACCCCAAGGTCCCCACCATCGTGTGGCGGGAGGGCGCCCACAAGTACGCCCTGCGGGATAACGTCATCAGCATCAACAACCTCAAGGACCGTGCCCACGCGGAGAGGACAGCGAGGAAGGCCGTGGAACGCATAAACCAGATCTGGGAGCGGAGGGAGGAGATAACCCCCGATCACACCATGCGCGTGCCGCCCAAGTTGCTGGATATCCTGCGCCACCTCCCCCGCACCAACTGCGGGAAGTGTGGGGTGCCTACCTGCATGGCCTTCGCCGCCCAGCTGGTGGAGGGGGAGAGGTGCGTCGAGGATTGCCCCCCTCTCCTGGAGGCGGGTATGGAGGAGAAGTTGGAGAAGTTGAGGGAACTCGGATTGTAGAACGGAGGTGGGAGCATGGAGATCAAGGTACTGGGACCCGGTTGCAAGAAGTGCATCGCCACCAAGGAGGCCATCAGGGAGGTGATCTCCGAGCTCGGCCTGGAGGCCACCGTGGAGGAGGTCACCGAGATGGCAGAGATCATGAAGTACAACGTTCTCACCACCCCGGGAGTGGTGATCGACGGCAAGGTGGTCTCCAAGGGAAAGGTCCCCTCCAAGAAGGAGATAGAGAGCTGGCTCAAGGGCTGAAGCGGGCCTACTCCTTCCCTGCGGATCGGGGGGCTTGAGGCGGGGCCGTTGACCGGGCAGGAAGGGCGAACCCCGGGGTTGTTGGAGGTGGCTCGCGCAACAAGTCGCGAGGAAACGGGACCTTGAAGCACGATACCCGTTCGTCCTCTCGGAAGAGCGGATGAAGCACAAAGGAAGTGATGGAAATGACCTTCGGCGGGCTCATGCTGGAGGGCCTCAAGACCCTCTACGAGTACGTGGCCCAGCATACCCTTTTCTGCCTGGTGCCCGCCTTCTTCATCGCCGGGGCCATCGCCGCCTTCCTGAACACGGCGGCGGTGATGAAATATTTCGGCCCCCGCACCAACAAGGTGCTCTCTTATTCCGTGGCCTCCGTCTCCGGGGCCATCCTGGCCGTGTGTTCCTGCACCGTGCTTCCGCTCTTCACCGGCATCCGGGAGAAGGGCGCCGGCCTGGGACCAGCCGTGGCCTTCCTCTACTCCTCGCCGGCCATCAACATCCTGGCCATGACCTATTCCATCCATCTTCTGGGTTATGACCTGGGCGTGGCCCGAATCATCGGGGCGGTGGGTTTCGCTTTCGTCATCGGCCTGATCATGGCGGCGATCTTCCACAAGGAGGAGGAGCGGCGCGTGCAGGAAGCGGAGGCCGCAGGGGTCTTCGCCTACGACGACGGCAGCCGCGTGCGCCCCGGCCGCCAGAACCTGGCCTTCTTCGGGGTGCTCATCGCCATCCTGGTCTACGGGACGGCGAAGATGGCCACTATATTCAAGTACGCGGGAGAGGTGCTCCTGGTGGCCCTGCTCATTTACCTGGTGCGCCGCTGGTTCACCCGCGAGGAGATAAAGACCTGGTTCCTGGAGACCTGGCGCATGGTGAAGTTGATTCTCCCCGTGCTACTGCTGGGTGTCTTCCTGGTGGGCGTGGTCAAGGAGCTCATCCCGCCCGACGTCATCTCCCGTTACGTGGGCGGCAACACCATCGGGGGCAACGCCATCGCCTCGGTATCCGGGGCCCTGATGTACTTCGCCACCCTCACCGAGGTGCCCATCGTGCGTGGCCTGCTGGACCTGGGCATGGGTAAGGGCCCGGCCCTGGCCCTCATGCTGGCGGGGCCCGCTCTCTCCCTCCCCAGCATGATCGTGCTCATCCGGATCATGGGGCCGAAGAAGGCCCTGACTTATATCGCCCTGGTGTGCCTCTTCGCCATGGGCACCGGGTACGTTTTCGGGATGTTCGCCAAGTGAGCACGTCGTGATGCGGGGAGAGCAGGTGCGGGAAAGGCTTGGAATTTGCTCTTGGGCCGAGAAGCAGGTTAGTGCTTAGGCGGTTGATCGGAATTTTATTCACCTGAAGTTGAGATTCCGAAAGGGAATTGGAAAGAGAGGTTTTCACCTGGAGAAAAGCTTTATAACCGTTGGAACACACAAGCCCGGGCTAACAGTGGGAAACGAAGAAAGTCAGGATATGCGGGAGGCCTGGGAAAACGATGGAAATGTAAGCGGATGGAGAACGAAGAAAAGGAGGAAAAATGGCCGAGTTCAAAGTGGTTATCGCCACCTGTTACGGGGCCGCCAATACCGGGCAGCTGGCCGGGGCGGTGGCTACGGAGCTGGTGAAGGAGAACGAGGACTACCACCTGGTGTGCCTGCCCGCGGTGGCCATCGACAAGGACACCGGACTGAACAAGATCGCGGGGGCGGGACTCTTCGTGATCATCGAGGGTTGCCCGGTGATGTGCTGTTCCAAGATCGTGGAGGAACATTCCGGGAGAAAGCCGGACATCCGGGTGGAGATGGTGGAGGACTACGGGGTGAAGAAAGCTTCCGTCCTCACCTACGACGAGGAGGAAAAGGGGAGGATCAAGGCAGACGTGAAGCGGCGCATCGAGGAGAACCTGGCGGCGAGGAATTTAGCTTAGATCTCCCGTGTCCACGTGCCATTCGGGGATAGTATAGGCGAGAAAGGCAGGCAAAAAGGATTGAAATCTCGTTATTTGGATGATATATAAATTAAGAGTTATATAAATATATATTTATATTCAAAGTGTGATGAGGGGTAGCGTCAAGGATTTTGTGTCAGCCACCTAGCCTTCCTCCTCCCATCCCAG
>JASEFK010000022.1 GCA_030019255.1 Actinomycetota bacterium | reverse complement strand
CTGGGGTTTTGCGCACGAATTGGGTCAAAGTCGAGGGTCAACTGTAGAAGATGAGCTGAACAAGCATCCGCCGGGTCTTGGAGCCCGGTTTTCCTCTTCCTCCCCATGGCATGGGCAGCTTTAAGGAACAAGAATCCGGCCGGGGTATGAAGGCCCCGGCCGGACGTCGATTTTTCCTATCCTCTCAATGGTCGCGCTCGGTCCCCTCCAGGGGCACGAAGCGGTCCTTGAGCTTCTCCACCACCGCGGGCATGGTGGTGTACTCCATCTCGTCCAGCGGGAGGCGGTGCGGCTCGAAGGGACCGTGCTGGCGGTAGTAGTCGGCGATCTCCAGCGCCCTGCGGCGCGCGTTGTCGTAGCTGGGATCGGCGAACATGTCCCGCGGACCCACTAGCTTTCCGTCTTTGAGCTGGAAGCCCAGAGCTACCACGCGGGGCGGGCCGTCGAAACGGGTGGGGGTGTCCCAGTCGGTGCCCACGGGCATGAAGGGTCCGTGATGGCTTCCCCGCATCCAGCCGGCCACCGTGTAGGGGAAGGCGAAGGGCTCCAGGACCTCTCCCACGGCGGGAAGCCCGCTCTGGCAGCGCACGGCCATCACCGGGTCATCCTTGCCAACGTAACGACCGGCCATGAGGAAAAGGCGCTGGGTGGAGGTCACGGCCACCGGCTCGTCGCTGCCCTTGCGGAAGACGTGCTTGATGACGTAGCGGGACGGCGCCCCGATGAACACCAGCATGTCGTAGAGCTCCTCCGGGCAGCTGAAGATGATCTTCTTCTCCTCGATGAGGTCGTGGACCTCGAAGCGGAAGCCATCGTGCATGGAAGGGTCGATGACCAGGCCGGCGGTGTTGAAGGGATCGGCGAACATCTTGTACAGCGGGAAGTTCCAGGAACCGGGCTCCGTCTTGTCGGCCAGGAAGCAGATCACCGGCTCGGACTTGCGCTCCTCGAACTCCATCTCCGCAAAACCCGGTCCCATGCCCCTCAGGTTCCCGGAGAAGGCATCGGTCAAAAGGTCCTGCCCCGCCCCGTACTGCCCGAGCTCCCTGGCGATCTCGGTGACCGCCTCGAAGGTCTCCCAGGCGAAGCGGTGTATCTCCTCGCTGTCCGGACCTTTTTCGTGGGTCATGATCAGGGCGATGTCGTCGCCGCACTTGGCCTGGCAGTAGTCGATGATCAGACCCTTCTCCTTGGCCTCCGCCAGGGCTTCCCGCGCCCGGCTGAGCATGGCCGGGTGCACGTCGGAGTGACCGACATACCCCCCTACGTCGGCCTTGATTATGCTCAACGTCACTTTCATCTACCCTACCTCCTTCCGATCCTTTACCGTCCTCTTCCCGTCATGTCCAGCTGGCTCCGGGTTCACGGCTTCTACAGCCGCGCCCCAGGCGAAATTCCCATCCTCCCCTTCTATTGAGAAAACGGACATCGGGAACCATCCACCATTCAAGCAGCACAATCGCCATTATAATAACTATGCGCTATTATTTCAAAAGCCTGCCTCCGACGAGAGGGTTCGGTACCGCTCCACCGGAGGCCCGGTTAAAGGGGAACGTAAAACAGGACCCCGATTCTTCAAGGGACGCCATGGATGCTTACGCCGGTTGGCCGGGAAAGCGGCGGTGGTTGAACCACGGGAAACGTAAACCATGCGGTCGATCACGGGAAGTGCGGGATGAAGCGCCGCAGGAATGGTAGCCGAAGGCGGCGGTAGAAAAGCGGCCAGTGCCTCCTAAGACGATCGTTGCTCGCCACTAGGCGGAAGGAAAAATTGGAAACCAGGGATAAATCCGTCGACTGGCACTGCCTGGAAGTCCCGGAGGTTTTAAACCTCCTGGGAAGTTCTACCTCCCATGGTCTCTCCGAGGAGGAAGCGGCTGCCAGGCTGCACCGATATGGCCACAACCGCATCCGGGAGGAGAAACCCCCCCATCCCCTGGTTATCTTCCTCGACCAGTTCCAGGACTTCATGATCTACGTGCTCCTCGCCGCGGCCTTGGTCTCCGGCCTGGTACTCCGGGAATTCCTGGACGCCGCGGTGATCATGTTCATCGTGGTGGCCAACGGTATCCTGGGCTTCATCCAGGAGTACCGCGCGGAAAAGGCGCTGGAGAGCCTGCGCAAACTGAGCGCCCCCACCGCCAGGGTCATCCGGGAGGGCAAGGAAAGGTTGATCCTCTCCCACGACCTAGTCCCCGGGGATGTCATCCTCCTGGAGGCCGGCGACCGCATCCCCGCCGACGCCCGGGTGCTGGAATCCCATGGCCTGCGCGCCGACGAGGCCTCCCTGACCGGGGAATCGGAGAGCGTGGAAAAAAGGCCGGAGACCCTGCGGGGGGAGGACCTCCCCCTCGGCGACCGCCTGAACATGGTCTTCACCGGCACCCACATCGTGCACGGCCGGGGCACCGCCGTGGTGGTGGAGACCGGAAGGAAAACCCAGCTGGGCCGCATCGCGGAGATGATCGGGGAGGCGGAGGAGGAAAGAACCCCCCTGCAGAGGGAGCTGGCCAGGACGGGGAAGCGCATCGCCCTCCTGTGCCTCGCCGTCTGCGCGGTGGTCTTTATACTAGGCAGTCTGCGAGGCCAGGAGTGGTCCGAGATGTTCCTCTTCTCGGTGAGCCTGGCCGTGGCCGCCATACCCGAGGGGCTGCCGGCCATCGTGACCATCGCCCTGGCCCTGGGGGTGCGACGCATGGCCGAGCGCAACGCCCTCCTGCGTCGCCTTCCCGCGGTGGAGACCCTGGGCTGTGCCGACGTCATCTGCACCGACAAGACGGGCACCCTAACCCGCAACCAGATGGAGGTCCAGGAGATCCACGTCCCGGAGAAGCCCCCGCTGAGGCTCACGCAGACGGAATCCGGTCCGGTGAAGGAGAATCCCGGCCTCCAAGCCCTCCTGGCCACCGCCGTCCTCTGCAACGACGCCCGGGAACAGGAAGGGGAATTCCTGGGCGAGGGTACGGAGGTGGGGCTCCTGCGCATGGCCCTCGACCTGGGCTTTTCACGGGAGAATGCCGCGGCCCTCCATCCCCGGGTGGAAGAGATCCCCTTCGAGAGCGAACGCAAGATGATGAGCACCATCCATGCCCTCTCCGAAGAGGACGGCACCCCATTCCCCCTCCCCCTCAGAAAATCCCCCTACATCCTCCTCTCCAAGGGGGCCCCGGAAGCCATCCTCGACCGCTGCGACCTGGTTCTCACCCCGGAGGGCCTCCGGGAGCTCTCCGGAGAGGAACGTGGACGCTATAACCGACTGGCCGAGGACATGGCGGAGCGGTCACTGCGCACCCTGGCCTTCGCCTGCCGTCCCCTGGAAGAAATACCTAGGGATGTCCCTTTGGAGGGGCTGGAGAGGAACTTGGTCTTCCTGGGCATGGTGGGCATGATGGACCCCCCGCGGCCGGAGGTCTTCGAGGCCCTGGACAAGTGCCGGCGCGCCGGCATCCGGGTGGTGATGATCACCGGCGACCACGCAGCCACCGCTCGGGCCATCGCCCGGGAGCTCGACATCCTCACCCCGGGAAAGGATATGGTTACCGGCGCCGAGCTGGCGCGCATGAGCGAGGAGGAGCTCGCGGAACGGGTGGAGGACATCGCCGTCTACGCGCGTGTCTCCCCGGCGGACAAGGTGAAGATAGTCCGGGCCTGGAAGAGCCGCGGCAAGACGGTAGCCATGACCGGGGACGGGATCAACGACGCCCCGGCGCTCAAGAACGCGGACATCGGCGTGGCCATGGGCATCACCGGGACGGACGTGAGCAAGGAAGCCTCGGACATGGTCCTGGCCGACGACAACTTCGCCACCATCGTCAACGCCGTGGAGGAGGGGCGCGTCATCTACGACAACCTGAAGAAGTTCATCTACTTTCTTCTCTCCTGCAACATGAGCGAGGTGGTGACCATGTTCCTGGGGATGCTCCTGGCCTCGGTCACCCCCCTGCGGGCGGTGCAGGTCCTTTGGATGAACCTGGTAACCGACGGCTTCCCGGCCATGGCCCTGGGAGTGGACACCCCCGCACTCGACGTCATGTCCCGCCCCCCGCGGGACCCTTCCGAGGGCATCCTCTCCTGGGGAAAGCAGGCTCATATCATCCTACAGGGCACCATCCTCTCCATGGGGGCGCTGGCCGCCTTCCTCGTATCCCGCTACGTGATGTTCCCCTCCCACCTGGCCATGACCCAGACGGTGACCTTCACCACGCTGGTCTTCTCCCAGCTCCTGCACGCCTTCAATTCCCGCTCCGAGACTCTCACCCTGGCGGAGATGTCCGTGACCGACAACCGCGTCCTGCTGGCTGCCCTGGCCGCCTCCGCGGGCCTGCAGGTGCTGGTGGTGACCGTCCCTCCGGTGATGCGACTCTTCGGCACCGCCAGCATGGGCGCCTCCGGGTGGGGCCTGGCCCTGGCCTGCTCCCTCCTGCCGGTGGCCGTCATCGACCGACTGAAGGTCCTCAGGCGAAGGTGAGGACGGAGGAAAGCAGCTCTACTCGGCGGCGGGCTGGAGGGCGCCCTCGGTGTAAGTGCAGTTGGGGTCCCAGAGAAGCCATTCGTCGATCCCCAGCTCGTAGCAGGCGCGCATCTGGGCCTGCACTTCGGTCGCTCCATAGATGACCCGCAGGGAGAAATCCTGCAGCCAGGGGCGCAG
This sequence comes from Actinomycetota bacterium, assembly GCA_030019255.1. Taxonomy (NCBI): domain Bacteria; kingdom Bacillati; phylum Actinomycetota; species Actinomycetota bacterium. The sequence continues at coordinate 18,704 of JASEFK010000022.1, read as the reverse complement.
CCGGCAGCCCGTACCTTCCAGCTTCTTCTGGAAGTCCACCAGGCTCATGTATACCGTGTCATGGGGATTGGATTCCGGGTCCCGGATTTCGTATTCGCCCGGGTTATAATGCGAGGGATAAACCATGGGCGAGAGGTAATCCAGGTAGTGGGCCATGGCCGTGACGTCCTGCCCGATGCCCATGGTCCCCTGGTGGGAGCCGGTGAGCCCGAAGACGTCAGCGGAGAAGACCACCCCCATGGGCTTCAGGCCCTCGCGCATGTACCTGAGGAAATCAACGATGGTCTCCTCCTTGCTCCGCCCGTCGTAGGCGGGAAAGACGCAGGTGGTGACGTCCCCGTCGGAGGGGAAGCGCACGTAATCCAGCTGGATCTCCTTGAAGCCCTTGCGGGCCGCCTCCTGGGCCAGGCCCAGGATATAATCCCATACCTCGCGGTTGTAGGGATCCAGCCACTGTCCCTTTCCCCAGAGGCCCCCGTTCGAGGAGTGCACGGCTAGGTCCTTGCGCTTGGAGGCCACTATGGGGTCCTTGAAGCAGACGATGCGGGCAATGGGGTAGATGTCGTTGTACCAGCACTTGTCCATGACCCGCTCGATGTCCACCCCTCCCCGGGTGAGATGGCTCCCCACCTCTTCCGCCAGCGGGACCTGGCTGGGATAAGCCACCAGCCCGCTCTCGTCCTTGACGTCGATCTGGAGCCCATTGAGCTCGGTCCTCTTGACCAGGTCCACCATCTTCCGGAAGAGATCGAGGTTGGCGGCCACCCAGATGGATACGTGCGCCCCCTTGACCTTCGGAGGAGGAGCCGTATCCACCAACGCCTCGCGCCGGTTTCCCGCCGCGTCCACAGCTATCAGCCTCACCGAAGTAAATTTCTCCCGGTTCACCTCCACCCGGAAGGACCCGTCCTCGGCTAGCTTCTCCCTCCTGTCCTCGAGGTAAAGGGAGGTGGCTCCATCCGCCCTGCCGGTGATCACCGTTATCCCGTCCTCGCGGAGCTCCCACCCCTCGACCTCCAGGCCGGGGGGCGTGTGGTCCACGGTGAATCTGGAAACGGCTTCCATCTTGTCCCCGACCATCACCTCCACCCGGTGTTCCCCGTCGGCAAGCTCCGCCACCAGGGTAAGGGCCTCGCCCTCCATGGACGCCTTTTCGGTGAGGTCCTCCCCGTCCACCACCATCCGGACTTCTTCCGGCCGAAGGTCCTTTTTCAGTTCCGCCCGGACGGTTACTGGCGACTCCGAGAGCAGCGCACCGCTTACCGGTACAAGCGATTTCACCGCCGGCTTACCACGCGCCAGGGTGAGGAAGAGGACCAGCAGTAAAAGCAGCGTGGCGCCGGCGATTCCCCACAGGGCACGAGGCGTAAGCCTTAAGCCGCGGCCCGTGCCCCCGCGCGCCATGGCCGTCCTGGCGCTGACGCGCTTGCCGGTTATCTTGGCACGGGGAAAGAGCCACGCGGCGAGCGAGCGGCGGGTGAAGATCCTCTTCCTGCGTCTATCGTAAACCATGTTTATACCCGATTATACGACGATTTCGCGACACGTTCAGTACAGCCGCAGGCGCCGGCCCCCCAGCTTTTCCCTGTCCACCCGTTCCTCCATGTGCTTGGGGATGGCCACCGTGAAGGGATCCCCATCGCTCACGTACCGCCTCTCGGGGTTCTCCATGAAGTACCGCAGCCAGGCGTAGAGGCCGCTGTCCGTGGTGTCCAGGGAAGGGTCCAGGGCCGGCACGCGCGGCAGGCCCAGGGGATCGAAGTTGCGGTCGCATGGAGCGGTAGCCGGGTTGCTCCCCTCCAGGAGAGCCGCGGCGAAGGCAATCTTAACCCCCTCGTATTCACCATAGCTTAGAAGGGAAGGGTCCTGGGGCTTCGACCCCTCCGGCAGAGCTATGCTGACCAGCTCGTAATCCGGCAGGTATTCCTTCACCAACCTGATGCTTCCCGCCAGTTCCTCGAGGACCTCGGTCTCGCTCAACTTGCCTAGCGGTACATGGTTGAGGGTGTGGCTTCCGATATCGTATCCGTGCTCCACCAGGTACCTGAGCTTGGCCTCCGCATATTCCCCCTGCCCAAAGAGCTGCGGGAGCACGAAGAAGGTGGCGGTCATGTTGAAATCCGGGTGCTCGGAGGCAAATTCTTCCATGATTCCCACGGCGCACCGGGGGTCGACGCGCAGCTCCCCGTCCTCCTCCACGTAGCGGAACTGGCTGGGGTCGGCATCGTCGAAGGTGATCACCACCGGCGTGTAACCGGGCTCCACGGTGATGTGGTTGGCCACCAGCTCCTTCAGACTTATGCACCGGTAACCCTGCTCGTAAAGGTATTCCAGGTCGGAGAGAAAATTCTCCGGCGTGCGCGACTGTCTTCCTTCCTCGCCGATGCGGTGATAGACCAGTATCATCACCGCGCCGAGCTCGTTGACCTTGAGGCGGTTGAGCTCGCCGTCGCTGAGCCTGGCGCCCCCCTGCAGGGACCGGAAATCGCCCCCGCTCCCGCCAGACAGGGAAAGGACCAGCACGATGATCAGGATTATTCCCGCCAGGACCCCCAGCAGGATGTAGAAGCGCCGCGTGAACCGCAGGCGGCTGCGCCTGGTCGCCGCCCTCCTTGCCGGCTTTTTCCCTCCCGCGGCCGACCTCCCTGCGGCCCTCCGCCTCGCAGCCGCCTTCCTCCCGGCCGCCCTTCTCCCGGCCGTGCTTCTGCTCTCCACAACCGGTGGACGTTCACCGTTCTCTCTTTCGCCCATCACCGCTCCCCTACCATGGCCACGCCTGGCCTTCCAGGGCCAAACGGGTCCCTTACCGTGCCGGCCCGGGCCATGACCTGAACCGCCTCCGGGCGTTTATCACGCCTTCCGCGGACGAAAATTTATATAAGTTTATCATCCACGGGCATGGGGTCCAATGAAAAAAAGCTCATCGCCCTGGGAATCATGGGTTTAGCAGAAAGCTGGACATGAGCGTGTAACGCAGGGAGGTTGGGGTTCAATCACGGCATTACACCACCGACGTGAGGACGTCCTGCTTCCGACACTTAAAATAGACCTCGTGGATCTTTATACCAACAGCGCGTCGCCGCCCTCTAAACCTCGTTGGTCCTTACACCAACTGCGTGTCCCCGCCCTCCACCCCCCGCTCCTTCAGTTAAGCGGGCTCTCTCCGCAACCCGTTTGCCTTTTTCCTTCAAGGCCCCAGGGATATACCTCCCCTGGCGTTTTCCCGGCAACATTCTCGCCCTCGCGGCCTCAACCGGTCCTTCTTCCCGCTCAGGGAATCTCCACCACCATGCGGGTGTCGGTGGCCTTGATGCCCTCCACACCGTGCAGGCCGGAGATGACCACCTCGGAAATGCCCCGAGCGTCCTCGGAGTCGAGCACGGCGATGATATCGTCCGGCCCGGTGACGCAGTAGACCTCGGAGACGGCTTTCATGGCAGATATCTTGTCCAGCACCTCGCGCAGCCTCCCCGGCTCCACCTTGATGAGAACGAAGGCCTTCATGTTCTCACCTCCCCACTTGACGTCCCGACTTTGCCGTATCTTCGCTCACGTCAGCCATATCGATGCCGCCTGTGCGAATCCCATCGCCCGAGGCTTGGTTTTCATACTCCGCGACCGGGATTTTGCCGATATTTTCCATCCGTTACCATGCCACTCGTCCGTACCCCATCGTGCGGGACCACGTTCATGTTCCTGTACCGGGATTTTATCTATATTTTACATGTATTTATGTGTAAACTTCACAGTGACTAAACCTGCCCATGATGTTTTCGGGTCCGGATAACGATGGTTTATAATCCTCCTAGGAGAAGAATAACGTGGGGATGTAGCTCAGTGGGAGAGCGCCTGCCTTGCAAGCAGGAGGTCGGCGGTTCGAATCCGCTCATCTCCACCAGACAAGACGCCTGGTCGGAGCGAAATTACCCCGGCCAGGCTGCTTTTCCTTTAATCGCTGCAGGCTACGACCGGCGATCGGCCCGTTGCAATTCCGCCTTGAGGCCACTTGATCCTTCGCAAGAGTGGCCGATAGTATTTCCTGTGAACCCCCGTTTTTTGAACCCGGCATGCACTAAAATGATGCCTTTTCCCCGGTTACGGAAATCGCCGGGAGGATGGCAGTGGCAAGGTAGCCCGAAACGGACACACCCGCTCGAATATGAATATCCACGTATGGCAAGCCGCCGGATCTGTGGAGATAATCAGGAAAAGGCCCACGTCAGGGAGGTGCACAATGGGCGGGAAAAGACAGGAGTGTTCCTTGCCGGAATCGTTGGAATCCTCGTCATCCTCCTCCTGGTCGGAACCGTGGCCGGTTGCGGATCCAAGAAGGAGAGCGGGGAGCCGGAAGCGGTGCAGGGCGGAGAAGGAGCCGCGGTAACCGAATCCACGCCTCAGTCCTCGCAGCCCGGGAATTACGTGTTTTCCACCACCGTGAGCACGGACACCAAGACCGAGACCTTCCAGGTGACCACGACCTCGTAGGTACTCCATTACAACCTAATCGGGGGAGAGGACGCATCGGTTACGATAACCATTTCCTCCCACCCGGAAGGCAAGATGCAGGCCGGGGCGAACGCCTTCGAGCCGGGCCTCCACCAGAAGACCATCTACCTGCCGCCCGGAACCTATTATATGGAAATCCTTCCCAGCAATTGCACCGTTGAAGTGAAAGTGGAAGATTGAGTGGAGGGCTGGGAGAGGGGGTGCGCGACTTATCACTCCCGGGGTGACGAGGCCCGTACCTCCTCACTTTTTAGACAGAGATCAACCTAAATCCGTGTCCAGAGAAAGCAGGCGCACTTTAGAGGCTTTGTCATACTCGGGTATAAAGTTGGCTGGTAGCGGAGAAAACCAAAAGTAGATGGTCCGGGCGCATTTTAAGGGCTTTGTCATAATTGGGTTAATCCAATTATTTCCATTCGGGAGGTTGAACCATTGAAGTCTGCGCTCCCAGAGGCCGCGGTTCCACCTCCTTTCAGAATATGGTTCTCACACCAAGCCAAAAAGCAAGCGGAAACCGAGGGGCAGGGTATTCTCACCGAAAAAACGGAGTCGAAAAACCTCGAGTTTATGGCCTTCCTTCCCGCTTCGGGGACCTTCTTTCGCGAAAAATGTCCCTCCTCAGGTTGCCGAAGGCGTCGAAGCTCACCGCCAGGGTGAGCAGCAGGGAAAGGACGGCGGTCAGCGCCACGCAGACGAAGATGGCGATAACGATGGCGATCTGGTAGCGCACCGCGAGCAGGGGGGGTTCCCCGCTTAATATCTGGCCGGTCATCATGCCCGGCAGAAAGACCAGCCCCATGGTGGCCATGTTGGCCAGGGCGGGCTTCAGGGCCAAGGCAATCCCGTCGCGCAGGTAGGGCGCCAGGGCCTCGTAACGGGTGGCCCCCGCCGCCAGAAGGTACTGGTACCTGCCCTCGTCGCGGCCGATGCTCCTGTAGAAATCCCCGATGCCCACAATGACGCCGCCCAGGGAGTTTCCCAGGAGCATTCCGGTGATGGCCACTGCGTACCTGGCCTCGAGAAAGTCGGTCAGGCGCAGGACCAGCCCGTTGAAGTAGAGGAGAACCGGCAGCGAGGAGAGAAGAAAGGCGAGGAAGACCAGGCCGGCATACCTTCCGTATCTCAACCCCGTGGTGCCCACCACCGAGAAGGCCGCGAACATTATCATGGCCAGGAGCCAGGCCGCGGTGAGCAGGTGGTTATTCCACTCGAAGATGTAGACCAGGAACGCCCCCACCAGCAGCAGCTGGACGGACATCCGGGCCGCGGACCAGAGCAGCGTCCTCGCCATCCTCACCCTGAGCAGAACGAAAATGGCGAGCGGGAGGGCCAGGAGGAGAAAGGACAAGCCCAGGGCCGGCCAGGAGATGTTCTGGGCACCCATCTCAATCCCCCAACCTTACGACCCTCATCCCTCCCACCTTGAGCCAGGTCACGTCGTGGGAGACAGCCAGGACGGTGGCGGACTCCATGGAGGCGAAACGGCGCGCGATCCTTTCCTTCATCCGCGGGTCCACCGCCGAGGTGACCTCGTCGAGGAGAAAGACATCCCTCCCCAGGGAAAGCGCCAGGGCCAGCGCCAGGCGCTGCCTTTCCCCTCCCGAGAGGTCGGTCATCCCCTTGTCCAGGATCCCGCGGTCGAGCTCCAGCCACTCCATGGCGGCGGCGAAATCCTCATCCATGTGCGCCCTGCCCCGGTTGGCCCTGAGGGCGAAAACCCCGGCCACGAAGTCCCCGGCCTTCCCGCGGGAGAGGTCCAAGTCCTGGCTAACGTAGGCTATCCTGCGGCGAGCTTCCCACACGCTCCCCGGGTCAATCCTGCGGCCCTCGAAATACACGCAGCCGGAGGAGGGAAGAACGAAGCCCAGGAGCATCCTGAGCAGGGTGGATTTCCCCACCCCCGACTTCCCGTAAACCAGGACCTTCTCGCCCCTTCTGACCTCCAGCCGAAAATCCTCAAGGACCCTCTGCCCGCCGGGCGTGAAACTCACCTTGTCGTAGAGGATCATCGCTTCCTGCCTCTCTCGAATCCCCGTCGCCGCACCGGGACGCAACGCCTCATTCCCGACCATCTCCTTGGCCATCCTCCCTGCCTTGCTCTTGGTCATGCATTCCGACTCTCTACTCATCGCCACGCTCGCTGCGACCATTACGCCGGCCGTCCCGAGCTCCTCCTGTTCAGGTTTCCGGTTCACCGCAACGCCTGCTGCAACTCCGCCACCCGGCATAACACCCTCACCATGTCCGCGTGTTCAGGTCCCCAGCCCACCGCAACGCATTCCCTAACTTCAGGGGCAGCTGCGGACATACAGGGAGCGGGAATTCGGGTCCCCGGTCCACGACAACGCCTGCTGCAACCCACGGCTGCCAGGCCAGCTCGGGACAAATCTTCCAAGCATGTGCAACTGCAATCTCGCTTTTTTATTATGCCTCGTCAATTGATGCCGGAACCTCGTAGCTACTTCACGCACACGAACTTTTTTCGTGTAGGCCACCACTCAATCCCATTCATTTACTCTCGTCCAGCACCTCCTTAACCAGCTCCCGGATCTCGGAAAGCGACTTGGCCAGCGCTTTCTCACCCTTTTCCGCGGCCGTCAGATACATACATGTGCCGGCTCTTCGCACGTGCCACCTCTCACTGCCACTCATCCGCCTCCCTCCAGCACCTCCTTAACCAGCTCCCGGATCTTCTCCAGGGAGTCGGCCAGGGCCCTTTCGCCCTTTTTCGTGGCCCGGTAATATTTCCGAACCTTGCCCCCCACTATCTCCCTTCGGGACTTGAGCAACCCCTGCTCCTCCATGGAGCGCAGCATGGGATAGAGGGTTCCCGGGCTCAGCCGGTAACCGTGCCGACCCAGCTCCTCGATGAGCCATAGCCCGTAGACCGGTTCCTTCGAGGCGTGGTGGAGGATGTGGATCTTGATGAACCCGAGGAAGAACTCCCTCTCCATCGAACGCATGTTATCCTCCTTCGATATCGTTTAACGATAGCAACCTTTCAATCCGGATGTCAACCCCGCTCAGCTCATGCGGGAGATCAATTCCATCCAGAGGAAGCTTTACAAGACGGTGGGCTTCGGGTTGTCCGGCCAGTCCGCAGAAGCAGGGCAAGAAGCCGTATATTTCGAGTATACTTTAAATTGGCGCAACGGGTCCCGCCGCCGTACGGCGGCGAGAAGGCGGGGGAGTTCCTCTCCCGCGCTGCCAGGTCCTAGGAAAGGAAGTACCGGTCGGTGAGCCTGGGCTGGGACTACCGTTTTCCTGGGGAAGAGGATGGTGGGGTCCGCCCTCGTCTACCGCAAGGCGGTGATCTATGCGGTCTTCTTCGAGGTGATGCGAGCGGAGAGGACGGGCAGGATGGCGGACCTCTCCTCCCGCAGGGACTTCCGCGACTCATACCTCATTTGCGAAGAACCTGACGATAGACAAGTTGCGTTTTTTGTCATCTCCACCAGCCTGGAGGAAAGTTCGAGATTTTCCTCGCATCCTTTCCACCTGTTCCCCTTGCATCTCGCGAGCCTTCAATCTCTCTTCCTTCGGGAACTCCTCTCCTTAACATATTTTTCCAATTTATCCTTATCCCGCAGGATATCCACAAACTCGGCCATCCTTAAAAACTCCATCGGTTTTACCAACTTTCGGACTCTGTTCCTGGTATGCTTTCCGCGGCAGGCAACATCGTGCATAGCTTGGACCAGCTCCACCCAGCGCTCTTGGTTGCCCTCCCCGGTTATCGGAGCACTCGGAGGGGCGAAAGCCTCGTCCGCAAAGCACATGGCCAACCGAGCCCATAAAAGAAGGAAATCGGGCGTGAAGGACTCTCGAAAAGCATGCAACTGCTTACGAGGCGCGCTCTCCATCAGAGCTTCCATATCCCGCAATCTTTCCCGAAAGAGAGATGCGAAAGGTTGCAACTCCTCGAAAGGCCGGGTCCGCGTGTCCCTTCTCGGGCGTTTTGCCCGTTTGAGTTCCGTCAACCTGGTGGATATCTCCTCAACCCCGGCTCCCGAGTTCAAAAGGCGCACGAGCTCACTCTTCTCCCTCCTGGAGAGGTTATACCTGGGGTTCTCGAGCAGTGGGAAAGCATCGCGGAAGACGCTGAAATTGGGCACCTTCCCGAAATCCCTTTTGATGGTCCTGCGGTCCCTGAAATAACGGCGAACCCGGAAGGCGTAGGAGAGGAGGCTGGCAGTTATATAGCTGCATTCCTGGACTTTCCGGGCCACCGGGTGGACCTTCCCGACGCCGTTTCTTACGAGAACATCGCCGATATCCCAGAGGTAATTTATGGCCACGTAAGCGGGCTCGCGGTTCCTCACGGCAAGACGGTAGCGGTTATTGAGAGGCGCGAGATCCTCAATGAGGCGCTGCAAGGATTTCTCGTCCATCCGTCTTCACCCTGATTCCGCCTATCCCCATCCGACACGCAAGCCACCAAAGCCGGCCAAGTTGCCTTGCTGGCGCGCATTCACCCGGTTTATGCCGTGCCTTATGCGAGAGGTGGTCTGCCGCCGAGGGCCGGGGCGTTCAATGGTTGTCTTAAGCTTTCCTTGCCCACACGATCGTCCGGATTCACGACCCACATCAGTACCCATACCAAGGGCATCAACGGAGATGCTCCCTCCACCGTCAGACCTCGCTCACCTCCTCCAGGTCAGCGCCGGCGTATCCGCACAGGCGCTTCTCCAGGCGGCAGGCGAAATCTATGAAATCGTCGAACATGGCCGTCCGGCTGCCCACCAACCTCCTGACCTCCGGCTGCAGCTTGTACCTGTTGTAAAAGGCATCCTTGTAGTGAGCGGCGATGATGGAGGCCAGATAGGAGGCGAGCCTCTCCGTCAACTTCAGCGCTCCCCGCCGGTCCCTGGCCACCCTCTCATCGAAGTCCGGGTGGTTGACGTAGATATTTATGGTGTCCTCGATCAGGCTGGAGCGGGGTATGCTGCCGTCGTCCTGGATGAGGGCGTCGAGGGAGGTATCGTCGAAGCGGACGGCAAAGCCGCTGCGGCGCCGGCGGCGACCGGAAAGCTCGCCGGGCTCTTCCACCACTTCCGTAGCTTCCCCACCCGGCTCCCCCGCGGTCTTTCCCGCCTCTCCGTCGCCCTCCCCCGGTTTGACCAGCTCCGTGTCCCCATCATCGCTCGCCGCCAGGCTGACTTCGTCCCCCTTCCCGAAAGCCTCCCGGAGGAGCATGCGGTCCTCCCTGGCCATCTCCTCCAGCAGTCTGGTGAGAAGGCTTCCCAGCCGCGTGAGGCTCTCCGCGCTGCTCGAGCGGGATATCCTGGTCAGGGCGGCATGGATCTCCTCCTCCATACTCGCTATCTCCTCGTAGATGGGCTTTCTTTTGCTGCTGCGCTTGAAGTCGGCGCGATCCAGTGTGGGCTCGAGGTTCCCGTTCATCTCGATGTAACCCACAAGATGCGGATGGGCCCATATCTTGCCCTTATAGGGGGACACGTTGAGGTAGGACTTCGTCCTCCTCACCTCCTCGATTCTCCTTCCCTTGTTCAGGAAGAGCGGTTGCTTGCCCGCGACCGGGGTACGACAGACCTTGAGGTGAACCTGGACGGGTCTGGGCAAGGTGATGGTAACCCCCCTTCTGTCGCGGATGCGCGATATCTCGCGGGTGAATTCCTCCCCGTCGAAGATGCTTATGTCGTAGGGCTTGCAGATGTAGGTGCGGCTTCCCTCCACCACCTGCAGATTCAGGCCTTTTCTCCTCAACAGGTGGTTGAAATGCAGTTCTATCTCCTTGACCAGTGCCTCGGGGTCGAGCTCTTTCCACCAGTCTCGCTCGAAGTCCTTGAGGATGACCATGGTTCCCGAGGGGTGGGGAAAGGAGCGGGAGGGCATCTCCTCCTCGTCCGCCACCTCGTTGGTGTCCCGCGGGATGACCATGCGCCAGGGATTTCCATCCCTGGTCTTGGTGATTATCTCCAGCTCCCGGCAGCAGGCCCGGAAGGCATGTACTCCGAAACCGAACTGGCCGTTGGTCCAGGGTTGGGCCTTCTTGTCGGAACAACCAACGTATTCCACGATGCGGGCCAGCTTGTCACGGGTCATCCCCCGGCAGTTGTCGTAGACCGTGACACGCCGGTTCTTCGGCTCGATCTCGGCGGTGATCTCAATGGGGTAAGGGTACCGGCCCTCGTTTTCGTAAAAATATTCCGCGTCGTCCAGGGAATTGTCGATGTATTCCATGATCACGCGGGTGGCGCTCTGGTACATGCCGGCGATGTTGCGCAGCAGTTCCTTGGGGTCGGGGATGTTTATCCTCCTGGGCATGACTGCTCCTCGAGGAGGCCTATCCTGTTCTGACCGTACTTTCCAGCTCCATTAAACCCGCCCTGCAGTTTATCAATATTTATGTCTATGATTCACCAAAGGTGATAGTAACACCCGGCGATGACACCCGGCCAACAGAACGGCAATCCATGACCCCGCCGTTCACTTATTCAATACATTGAGTAAATTTACTCAACCCTCGTATCCCACCAGGTCGGGAGGACAGTAGGACAGCAGATGGCCTTCCCTCCTGACCCTGCTCACCGCTCCTTCCGGACAGTGGGAATAACACTGCCCTCAGCCGTGGCATTTCTCCTGGTCCACGACCACCTTCCCGTCCTCGACCCTCATGGCCCCGAAGTGGCAGCGCTCCAGGCAATTCCAGCCGCAATCATCGGGACCCACGCAGACGGAGGGGTCCACACAGGCGAAGTTATATCCCGGGTGGAAGACCCGGTTGCCCCTCTTCCTCTGGTTGCGCAGGGGCACGCAGTAGGAGGGGTGGCAGTGGCAGTAAGAGATGAGGAATCCATGCTTTTCCCGGCATCCCCAGGCGGTGAGCACCCTTCCCCGGTCATGCCAGAAGCGGGCCAGGTCGGCGAGCTCTTCGGCCGAGGTATGCCGATACTGCCGGGGGTAGACGTAGAGGTGCCCCTTACCCCATTCGCCGATCATCACGCAGGTCCGGTTGGGGTCCTTCCCCTCCACCAGGCTGTCCTCGAACAGGTCGCTCCCATGCCGGCATTCGCAGGTGCCCAGGGCCATGGGGTGGCCCTCCCCCTCCAGGCGGCGCAGCATGTGCTCCACCTCGTCCGGGTCCAGCACCTCCCCGTGGATGAGGGGAAGGACCACGCGGTTGGCCAGCCGGTCGACGAACCAGTCGGTTATCCGGTAGCGGTAGAGCCAGTCCGCGTCGGTCATCTTCCCCAGCACCTTCATGACCAGGTACTCGTACTTGCTCCCCACGATGTTGAAGGGAAAGGGAATGCGAGCATGCAATCTTAAACCGTGATCGACATGGGCGACGAACATAATCCCTCCCTGCTTTATTCAATCCTGATTATGACAACAATTTCATATATCCTTTTCTGATTACCTGGGCCATCCGCTTGCGCCTCTCCTCGAGAAATTGTTTAAAGTCCATCTCATACCAACGATCTGGAAGAGCATGCCATTCATACATCTCCTTCAGCTCGTTCTCAGGGAAGCGCTGCTCCATTTTCGGGACATATTCTCTCGGCGACATATTGGAAATATCGATGTTGTCCTTCCACTCTAAAAGAGTGTAATTGGCGACCTGGTTGACCAGCCTCTTATCCGTTATCCCTATGGATTTCAGATAATCCCTTGGAAACAAATGGTGCCGCTCAAGCGCTTCTTTCTTAGGATTAACCGTTGGATCGAGAAGCTGCGACACCTTCATGTTCGAGTAAAGTGCCTTCGCGTCTAAAAGACATAGGGCGGCAAAGTAGGCGAATTGACCCGTGCTGATAGGCGATGCCGTCTCCAGTTGATTGGGTAAGGTTACATCCCAGAAATCGTTAGTCAGAACCACGTTAATCTGTTGGTCTAATGTCTCAATGAACCCTTCTGGGGTGCTTAAACCAGCCAGTAAAGCCATATCTTGCTCCATGCGTGTTTCTGGAGAATCCGTATACCTCCCGGTCAAGGAAGCCATGAAAAACCAGCGCGCCATCAACTTACGAAGTTCATGGTCATGTACTTTAAAATCACGTTTCCCTATAAGCCAAAGAGCATAGGTGTAAAGAATGGCGGTTTGGGAGGATATCACCTTGTCGCTGGGATACCCTGCGCACTTGATCACCTTAAAGAAATCGTGCCAATGCAGAAGATTCAAAGCATAGGCTTGCGCTTGGCGTAACACTTCGAACTGCCTATCACGCTGTTCGGACGAAAATTGCTTGGTCTGTAGATCCTTACCCCGCAGCAAGGAATAAACATGCTCAAGACGCGCTCTCCTGAATCCCAAGGCCACGCTTACTCGAAGCAATTGGTCGGGGTTCGGTCTCAGGTAGTGGTTAAAGGGAGAAGGCCCTCCATCTGTAGGGGGGCTTTTGGAGCGGCGGCAGAAATCCTCCAGCTCCGCCCTGCCTTCATCCCAAAAAACGGACATCAGGGTAAGGATGAAGTCTGCCTGATTTAGAGGAGTTCCCTTACTATTTATCCTCACAAAAATCTCCGCAACCTGATCTTCATCAACGGAAGAAGAAACCTCGAGAGCAGTCAGAGGGTAATCCATGAGTTTTTCCAGTCGACCTATGGCCTGTGCGATCTTGTCCTCTTCCACTTCCAAAACGTCTCGCTTCGACTTCAAACGCTGTAGAAAATTCTTAACAAAGCTGAAGGAACTTGTGGTGGGTTTCCAGATCTCACTGATGTCTGGAATCCATTCAGCGTCCTTCTCTATAGCGGGATTTGTCACCTCAAATTTTTCTTCCGAAGGTTTAAAGGCTATCCGTATGTAGTTTTTCCGGAAATCCTTTCCTATGATTGGCACCCCTTTTATAACCGCGTAAAGAGATGTAAGCCTTTGTTGTCCATCAACAATCAAAAGCAGGGGGACTTTCTGTTTTCCGTCCACCCCTATAGTCCTGTGATCGTCAGAGAAACCGTTTTCCCAGAAAAGCAGATAACCGATCGGGTAACCTCGGTACATGGAATCAAAAAGATCCCGTACCTTACTCGCCGGCCAGACAAAAGGTCTCTGTATGTCCGGCAGGCCAATCTCTCCAATATCAATGTCTTCAATCAACTTTTTCAAGGAATAATCGACCTTTTTAAAAAGCACCTCCGCCATTTTGCTCCCCCATTTTCCTAAGACTTTTCCATTCGTGATACTCACCGAACTCAACGCACAAGATAAATCTTATTTCCCGTTAGTGACATTCATTCGCCTTCTGCCTCGTTGTCAAGGGCGGGATAAGAATGTACCAAAAACGGCGGTTTAAAATTGTAGGTAGCAGAGTAAGTAAACGACACTTCTTGGCCTGACCAGCCCTCTTTGCCTTCGTCTTCGACTGTTCTCTCAGCCGGTAGCTGTCGCCCTTGATGTTGACGACATGGCAAAGATGCAGGAACCGGTCCAGGATGGCCGCGGCAAGGGTAGGATCCGAAAGGTACTCTCCCCACTCCCCCACCCCTTTGTTGGAGGTGATGATGACCGATCCTTTCTCGTATCTCGCCGAGATCACCTGAAAGAAGAGGTGGGCTTCAGCAGGCCCCATAGGGAGGTAACCCACTCGTCGATGATGAGGAGGGAGGGCGAGGAGAAGGCCCGCATGCTTCTCGCCGATGCGCCGGTGCGGGAAAGCCTCTCGATCATCTCTTTTAAGGTGGTGAAATAGGCCTTGTGCCCGCTCTTTATGGTCTCCACCGCCAGGGCGATGGCCAGATGGCTCTTGCCCACCCCGGCGGGCCTAAAAGCAGCACATTCTCCCGGCTCTCCACGAAACGCAGGGTGGCGAGCTCGGATATCACCCTGGGGTCTGGATCGGGAACGCAGGTGAAATCAAAGGAGGCCAGGGTCTTTGCCTGGGGGAGGTGGGAGAGGCGCATGAGCATAGTCTCCCTCTTGCGGGCTCGGGAGGAAAGCTCTTGGGATACCGTCTCTGAGAGGAACTGAGCAAAGGACCATCCCTCGGCCGTGGCGTGGGAGATGAGTTCCTCCAGCCCGGAGGCGGTGGCCTCCAGGCCCAGGGAGACGAGGCTATCTGTGATCTCCACCGGCCACCGCCTCGTAGACCGAGAGGTCCCTCTTTTCCACCTCGAAGGGCGAGAGTCCCATGCCCTGAAGCCTCTCCAGGTGCGTGAAGGCCTGCGCGGCCCCCGGGACCCCGCGGTAGTGCTCCTCCACCATGACCGTCACACCCAGACCCCGCTCCCTCCTTCTGTGGGCGCAGATCATCGCCCCCTCGCGGGAGAGGAGATGCACTTCGGTGGGGGTGGCACGCACCATGATCTCGGCTCCGGCATACTGTGCCGGCGCCGAGTAGCGGTTGCCCTCGAAGGAGACCCGGCATTCCCGGGACACCCGACGCACCTCCACCGTGGCATAGAAGAAGGGCTCGGGGGGCAGGGTCAGCAGGTGGGGCCGCTCCAGCTCGAAGCGGTCGTACGGCGCCCGGCCGGTGGTGGAGTGGACCCGAGAGCTGTAGGCGTGGTCCCAGGCGGCGATCTCGGCCGCCAGGTGCTCGACGTCCAGGAAGCTGCGGGAGGAGACGAAGCGCTTCACCGGGCCGATGAGCCTCTCCACTTTGCCCTTGGTCTGGGCGCGGTATGGCCAGCAGGGGTTGGCCTGAACGCCGTAGTAGGCGCAGAAGCGCAGCCATTCCTCAGCGAGTAGGGCTTCCTCGTCCCGCGAGCGGGGACGGATAACCACCGGTTTGAGGTTGTCCAGGAGGATCTCGTAGGTGACGCCGTCTATAGCGTAGAAGGTGTCGGTGAGCCCGCTGATGAGGGAGGTCCTGGTCTCGTCTGGGACCAGGGTAGTGCGCCTGAGGCGGGAGAACCCCAGCATGACGACTAAGAATACGATGTGGAGCCAGCCGGAGAGGAACTGCACCTTGAGCTTGCCGAAATCCGCCTGGGCCTGGTAGCCGGGCACGGTTTCGAAGCGCATCACCGCCAGGTTGGCCATCTGCTGCTTCCTCTCCCGCACGTAGTCCTTGACGATGGTGTAGGAACCGTCATATCCCAGGCCCTGCAACCTGTCGGTTACGAGGGAGGCCTCGAGCTTGGGGCGCATCTCCAGCCAGGTGTCGATCAGGAGCTTGAAGGGGTCCAGCTTGGAGGCTCTTTCCCTCTCCCTGGGCCGCGGCAGCTCCTCGGACTCGCAGAGCTTCTTGGCCGTGCGCCAGTCTATACCCAAGGCCAACCCTATGTCCTTGTAGCTCATTCCCTGCTTCCTCAGGGCTCGGGCGTTCACCCACCACTCCTCTCGGTACATGAAATCCCTCCTTTCGTTCAAAGGAGGGATTCTTCCTGCTCTTTCAACCTGCCTTCCGGCGATATCAACGCCATCATCACTCAAGCAAAGCAACTACATTTTTATCCCGCCGAATCAGGTACATTTTTACACCGTCGTTTACAATGGTCTACACCGGCGGGACCAAGGGACGCAGCAGGAGGATAACCCCCACCGGCCTCTTCGCCAACCGGGGCCACATTTACCTGGAGGCTTACTGCCACCTGGACAACACCAGCAAGTCCTTCCGTATCGACCGCATCATGAGCATGGAGGTCGAGACATAACTGAGATGCGATTCCTAAAATGCCCGCGAGATTTCGTCTGCCAAGAGTGAATAGGGAAAACCTACAATCCCCCGTGGGTAAAGCCCGGTAATTTAATCCAACATCTCCTACTCTTCCAAATCATCCTGATAATCGGGCTCTTCCACGATTATTTCCATGTCTTTTGCTACGCTTTTACCCATGGCTCTCTCGATGCGGCTTAGCAACGCATCCATTCTTTTTTGAAAAAAAAGCATCGAAATCGTTCTTCCTAAGTTCAACCGGGTCTATAACATGGGTTTGCAATATTTTATCCATGCGTGCTTCGCTTATATTGTTGTTCCTCTGCAATTTCTCGAGGTAAGCGCTGGGGGGATAGCCGCCGATTAACCTGTTCGTCTTGGCAGCAATGGCCGTCTTGTTCACGATGCTGTCATACTTCCTCCGGTCTATACCGTTCTTCTCGCACCAAGCTCTTGGAAAGATGTGATGGATGTCGATCCTTTCGTCGAAATACATCTGCAAATCGATAGGTTCACCCGTTCTGAACTCGAGACAGCCATCGCGCAGCAATAAGGCATACAAGCCCTTATAGGCAGCGCTGTTCCTGGTGCGCAAGGTTAGTAACCTCGAGGGCATGAAGTTGGCTTCCTTAACCGTGGTCGGCTCCTCCCCACCGTTTATCCATTCGATAACCTCGGGAAGATCCTTGGCGAACCGCGTTTCAATGGCACTTCCGTAAAGCTCACCGAATACCCCGCACCAATACCAGCGCGCTATTTTATTTTGCGCCGAATCGCTTTCCGCTTGCTCCCCGGCCAGCGCCAAAATCGCCGCTAAGGGTATCAGCTGCGTTTGATAAGGAAGATCCTGGGCGGAAAATATCTTTTGCTTGTTGATGAACTTCGCCGCCTTGATATAACCATTCTGTGCTTTATCGGCCCACTCGAGATATTCCTCGAGGCTCAACCGAAGAATATCCTTTCTCTTACAGGAAATGGCCGGGGCACGCTCTGGCTCCGTGCCATTTAGTTTCCTTCTTTTGAAGGTGGCCAGCAAGGTGACAGTTTGGAGAAAATCATCGTTCCTCATGCTGCTGAGCACCTCGTGTTTGCGCAGCTCTCTCCACCTTCCTTCCCAGTCTTCCCGGAGGTTGAAATTGTAAGCGGCATAAGTAGCGGTCAACAACTCGAAAACGGTAAGCTCCACCCCACCGGTATTCACTTTCTCGAAAACCTGGCATACCGCCTCTTTTGGCGTTTCTTTCCTCATCACTATAACGGGGATCTGATACTGCTCGAAACGTTTTATTATCTCCTTTTCAAACTCGTCGAAGAATTTTAGTTTCTCCTGATCATAGTTCCAATACTTGTTGTATCCGTGCCTCCAATCTGTGTAGTCAAATATTCTGTATAGTGGGAAGAGGCTATGCTCGAACTCTTTCTCGATATCCGAATAATCCATTTTCACCTCGCCGCGAAAATCTCGTACCTTCCTGTCATCGGGAAGACTTATTACGGCTTCCTCCATGTCGGCCGGGCGATCAAGTGCCCTCTTCATGTCGAGGTAATACCAGCGCTTGATTGGTTTCTTGCGGTCGTCCGTGGTTACAACCGGCTTTTGGGTGTAAAGGGCCAAAAACAACGACGTCAGGCGCTGTTGGCCGTCGAGAATCAACCTTTCCGGCTCCACCGCCCCATTAAGCTCCACACCTTCAAGCGGCCGGGGCTTGAAGTGTACATCCTCATTACCCGTCTGCATCATCATCACTGCGCCAATGGGATACGATAAGGCTACACTCGCCAGAAGACTCTTTATGTGGTCATCATCCCAAACCCAACCTCTTTGGAAATCGGGAAGCTGTATATTACCTTCGCTGATCTCCTGAAGGATGGCCGAGAGTGATTCCTTCGTGCTGTCGAACGTTGTAAGTGTCGGCATGAAGACTACCTCCTCCTTCCTTGTGCCCTTAGCAAGAGTTGCATGGTTCGCAAGGTATCATCCTCGTAATACTTTGATGATTTTCCGCAAAACTCTATTAAGTCTTTGAGGATGCCATTAAAATTCCACAGTTCGATGCCATATTCCTGTGCCTGCTTCTCTGCATCCTCGGTCCAGCCTTCCGCCACAATGACCTTTTTGTATTTCCCATGTTGAAAACCATATTGCTCGAGCTTCTCTTTAACCTCCGCTACTTCAAATTTTCTCCACTGGAAAAATCCTATGGTCATGCGCTGTTTCGGCGCCTCCACTCGCTTCTTGAGCTTCTCTTCCGAGAATTTATTCGCTGTCAGCTTGGAAAAGGATGCTGTTATGTGGACGCTGCATTCGATGTGATATTTTTCTCCACTCCTCGGGTCTATCGCTATAAGGTCTATTTCATACTGACCTTTGTCGCACTTGATGTTCGGAATGGTAGCCCACCCCTTGACGTAATTACAGTAGGACTCAACAATCTTCTCTGTGGTCTGCATTGCTTATCCCACGGTAAATAAGTTTAACTTTTCTCTACTCAATCAAACCTTAAATGGACTTAATCTGATTCCCTTGTAATTATAAATTTCACTATCGTGCTTATGATACTAGCTTGCCCTTATTTTTCTTAAGCTCATCTTCTACAGTTGCATTTCCAAAATACCAGGTAGATGGGCATTTTTGGG
>JASEFK010000021.1 GCA_030019255.1 Actinomycetota bacterium | reverse complement strand
AAGTCCTGGGCAACATCGCCAACTCGCCCCAGTTCACCGCCTTCGTGGACGCCCTGATCGGCTACCTGGATCCGGCCATCCTGGCCGGGGTCCTCAACTCCAACGGGGACTTCGTGGGCCAGCTCATCTCCCACCTCTCCACCGGAATGGTGGTAGACGTGGTCAACAACCTGGATCCCGCCTGGTGGGCTCAGCTCATGAACGATTTGAGGGTTAACGCTCTTGGCTCCATCGCCAGCATGGCCAACGACCCGGCCACCACCGCTTTCCTCAACGCCCTGCTCCCGCAGCTCAACGCCGCCAACGTGGCTTCTATCGTCAACAACAACGTGAGCTGGCTGAATTCCGTGGTCACCAACGTCGCCCCGGCCACGGTGAACAGCATGATCAGTGGCCTCTCCGCCTGGATAACCAACACCCTCATCCCCGGGCTGGATACCTCGGCCATCGCCGGGATAGCCAATGCCGACAGCACCAGGGATTTCCTGACCGCACTGCTCCCGCAAATCGATGAGACAAAGCTCGCTTACGTGGTCAACAACAACGGGGCCTGGCTGACCGACCTCATGTCCAACCTCGATGCTTCGGTCATCGCCGGCGCCCTGAATGCCAACGAAGCCTTCGTCACCGCCCTGGTGCAGAACCTGGACACCACCGTCCTGGCCAACGTGATCAACGCCAGCGAAGCCTTCCTCACCCAGCTCCTGGGCAAGCTCAATCCCACGGTGCTGGCCAACGCCATCAACGCCAACGGTACCTTCCTCACCAACCTGCTCGGTGCCCTCAACCCCAGCGTGGTGGCCGCGGCCATCAACGGGAACCAGACCTTCGTGAACAACCTGCTGGGTGCCCTCGACCCCCAAGTACTGGCCAACGCGGTCAACGCCAACCAGACTTTCATAACCAACCTCATAGGGTACCTCAACCCGGCGGTCATAGCCGGCGCGGTCAACGCTAACCAGATCTTCGTCACCGGGTTGGTCACTAACCTCTCGCCCACGGTGCTGGCCACAGCCATCAATGCCAACGAGACCTTCATGAGCAGCCTGATAACCGGCTTGGACACCACTGTCCTGGCCAACGTTCTCAATTCCAACTCGGTAAGGAACTGGTTGGCCACCCTGGTCTCCAAGCTGGATGCCACCCAGGTGGCCTATATCGTCAACAACAACCAGACTTTCCTCACCAGCCTGCTCGGGGCGCTCAACCCGTCAGTACTGGCGGCGGCCATCAACGCCAATGGCGCTTTCCTCAACAACCTCATCGCCAACCTCAACCCGTCGGTGGTCGCCGGTGCCATCAACACCAACCAGACCTTCCTCACCCAGCTCATCTCCAACCTCAACCCGAGCGTGCTGGCCGGGGCCATCAACACCAACGGCACCTTCCTGCAGAACCTGCTGGGTGCCCTGGACACCAACGTCCTCGCCGGCGCCCTGGCAAGCGCCAACGGCCAGGCCTTCTTGACCAACCTGATCGTCAATCTCTCAGGGGCTCGTGCCCAGGCCCTGGTCAATGCCCTCAACGCCACCGGCGTGGATTATCACAACGACGACGCGCCCATCACTTTCTTCGACCAGTTCGTCCTGATGCTCCATTCCAACCTGAATATCCTGGGTCTGGGGCATCATATCGAGGGCAAGCTCGAAGGTTTCAAGTACGATGCCGACGGAGGGGACTGGTAATCGTCGGGTATAACTTGGGGGCAGGCATTTTGCCCGCCCCCTTCTTTTCTTTCTGGTCGGTATATACAGTTTTATTGAACGGTATAGTCCTTGGAGTGATGGCCGGGAAGGTAGAGAAGCCTCCTGTCCGCAACGGCCGGAGGTCCTTATGGCCAGCGGGATACCCGACACGAAATACAATGATTCTTCCATGGATGTCGGTAGGTTATCGGGATTAATCCTGTTCTTCTCGTTAACTCTCCTTTTATCCGCGGCGATTTTTCCAGCTGGTTGCGGAGGCGATTCCCTCGCCGGTCGACTTGAGCGGGCAGGCGATTCTATCCGGAACTTCGAGGGGGCGTTGCAGGGGGCGACGCGTTGTCTTCAGGCGCTATTTGATTTCGATTTCGAGAACGCTTCCTTTCTGGACGACGCCAGGTCCGCCATAAAATCGGGACAAGATGCCGTTGAGACGGCCAGCCAGGCTCTGGATGATCTATCCTCCATCGATTTCCGGGATAAGCTTGTGCGTATGGGGGAACTGGTAAGTGGTTTTATACCTCCCGCCCGTCAGGCCCTCGAGGAGCTGTCCCTTTTTTATGAGGAGTTGGAATCCCTTCTTCTGGCGGTCGAGCCCCTTCTGCGGGAGGAGGCGATCATCACCCAACTGGAGATGCCCCGGGATCAGGCTGAATGGCGGGAGAGGCTGGAAAGGCTGCGGCAGGCCCTGGAAACAACCCTGCAGGCGCTTGCGGGATTATCCATCGATTCCGTATTGTCCGATTATCACGCCTATTTCTTGGAAGTGGCAGCCGCCCTTATAAAGGTCGTCGAGCAGATTATCAACCGTCTTCCCCTTGCCAATCTCGAGAAAGATATCGGTGTCAGTGCGGATTTCGGACGGGTTCGGGAGATGCTCGACGCCTATCCACTGGTGGTGGAGGGATTGAAGGAAAGGCTTATGATATTCTCTCTGGATCCGCTTATAAGCGAGATCGAGCTGGAGATAAACAGGTTGTACGTGGAATCGGGTTCGTTACGGTGAAATCGGTTGCCGACGTAAAGTGGTGAAAGCGGATGACGGGGCTTTGTGGTATGGTAAGAAATGAACAATGTGTCGCGAAGCATACAAGGCTGGGTGACGAAAAAGGCAATGCAGGCTTACATGTTTTGGGAAGAAGAGAAAAGGAAAAGTTCGGCTTTTCCCGATGTTGCATGGAGGTGTAGTCCTTGAACTGCCCCCGCCATCCCCAGAAGAGGGCGGTAGCCACCTGCCGGGAGTGCGGTACCGGGTTCTGCATCGAGTGCGTGCGGGAGACGGACCAGACCACACTGTGCCCCGAGTGCCACCGACGGCGGATAGACGAGTTCAGCCGGGAGCTCGCGCCCCCCGGCGAGAAGGGGGAGGCGACCGCCGCTCGACCTTCCCCGGTGGCTGCCGGGACCGAGCTACGTGAAGAGGCTCTCAAGGTACCACCTTCGCTCTCTGAGGAACCCGGGATGCCGGAAGGGTACGCGTCGGCGGCGAGGCCGGAAGCCGGAGGGGCAAAAACCGTATCGCCGCAGCCCGTGGAAAGTGGAAGGTTTTGGAAAAGAACCAGGAAGGATAAGGAGCCCGGGCGAGCGGAATGGTCCCCCGCGCTGGAAGTCCGGGAGGGAACCATCGCCGCTGGAGAAGTTGCAAATCGATTAGAGGAGAAAAGCGGTGGGGAAACGGATTTCCTGTCCCTGGGCCCCGACGAGGATTTCAGCGAACTGGCGAAGGCCGGAGAGAGGAGGAGATTCCGGTTCCCGGGAAGGCGGCGGCCGGCCGCGAAAGAAGTACGTGGCAAGCACGAGGAAGGCGCGGCGGGCGGATATACGCCGGGGCCGGAGGAAATGGTCGCGTCCGAAGAGAGTAGGGCTGGTGGGAGGGCGCGCCCCGGGGAGGGAGACGTCATTCCCTCAAGGACAGGGAGGGGACCGGACAGGCCCCGTGAGCCGGAGTCGGTCCCTTCCACCGCGGCGGCTGCCCCCGACGAGGCCCTGCTCGACGACGTGGTCTCCCGGCTCCTGCGCCCGGAAGGCGGCCGGGGGAGGGGAGAGCCGGCAAAGAGACGGGGGCCGGATGCACGTACCCCGGACGCGGACAGCGTGGAGGAGGTACTTTCCACCCTCCTGCGGCCGGAGACCGGGGCCCCTGCGAGGCCGCGGGCAGGGAGAGACACGGCGGCCGCCCTCGAGGAGAGGCTGGCTGATGCCCCCGCTCCCTCCCTAGCGGTGGAGGAGGCGGCGCCGCGCATATCGCGTGAGGAACGCCGCAGGGGGAGGGAAGAGAGGGCGGAGCGCTGGTCCTTCCTGGCCCAGCCGCGGTCCTCGGAACACACGGAGATCGCCTCCCGCTGGTGGAAGGCGGCCCTGTTCATCCTACTCATGCTGGTCCTCGGGGTCGTCCTCTGGGCCGTGCCCAACGCTTACCTGGTGCCCCGGGACACGGAATACGGCATCCACGCCGTGTCCATCGGCATCATCCTCGGATTGCTCTTCTGGTGGAAGGCGGGAAGGAAGCATGGCACCAAGCTGGCCGTGCAGGCCGCGCTGACCACCTTTTTCGCGCTCTTTTTGGGCGAGTTCCTGCATTGGTTCCTCATCATCACCAAGAACGCCGCCTTGCGCACCATCTTCTTCGATCTCATCTCCTTCCGTTTCATCTGGGAGCACGGCGCGGAGATCATGCGCCACACCATGGAGGCCATGTTCCCGGGAGCCTTCATCTGGATAATGGTCATGCCCACCCTGCTGGCCTTCATCGTTGGCTTCGGCATGCCTCCCATCCCCGAGATCTTCTTCCAGTTCGGGCGGGCGGTGCGCGAGTGAAGCGTCTCCGGAAGTGAGGCCATGGCCTGGGAAGTGGAGATGCTGGAGGACGGGACCAAGGCCTTGGTGAGCCTGGAGGGCGTGGTGGATTCCACCAACGTGGAGGAGTTCTTCACCTTTATAAACTCCATCTTCAAGAAGGGCGTAAAGCGCATAGTCCTGGACATGGAGAACACCAGCTACCTCTCCAGCGGCGGACTTTCGGTCATCGTCGACGCTCACAAGAAGGCGGAAAGGGAAGGGGGTAAGCTGGTCATCGCCCGCGCCTCGGATATGGTGGCCGACCTCTTCAGAGTGGTCCAGGTGGAGAAGATAATCCCCTTGTTCCCCACCCTGGAAGAGGCCCTGGCGGCTCTCTGAGGATCCTCCTCCATTCCCGTCAGTGACCCTCATCACCCATTCAAGTCTCGAGGGACGGTGAGCGTATGGCCTTGTGGCCTTTCCGGTGCGGGGACGTGAACCGGCGGTGGGAAGACCCGCATCGTACACTCCTCAAGGATAGCCGGGGAAAGGGCGAAGGCAGGGCGACGGGTCGGTTGCGGTTGCCCGCCGCCAGATTGCCACCACGCGCATTATCACGAGGCAGCGCCGGTTGTAATCGCCCAGACGAGTTGCGGTTTGCCCGCCGTCAGATGGCCACCACGCGCATGACCTCCTCGATGGAGGTTATTCCCATCTTCACCTTGATGAACCCGTCGTCGCGCATGGTGATGAGCCCTTCTTCCTTGGCCTGCTTCATGATCGTCGTGGCCGAGGCCTCCTTGACGGTAAGCTTCTTTATCTCCTCGCTCATGGGCATGACCTCAAAGAGGCCGATGCGCCCCTTGTACCCCGTGCCCCCGCACTTGGCGCAACCGTTCTCGTTGGCTTTATAGAGGATGAGCTCGTCCATGTCTTCATAGGGGAACTGCAGGGCCTTGAGGACCTCCAGGTCGGGCTCGTAGGGAACCTTGCAGTTGGGGCAGAGCTTGCGCACCAGCCTCTGGGCCATCACGCAGTTGATGGCCGAGGACACCAGGAAGGCCTCCACCCCCATCTCGATGAGACGGGGCAGGGCGCTGGGAGCGTCGTTGGTGTGCAGGGTGGAGAGTACCAGGTGGCCGGTGAGGGCGGCCTCGATGGCCGTCTTGGCCGTCTCGCGGTCGCGGATCTCGCCCACCATCAGGATGTCGGGAGAGGTACGCAGGATGTTGCGCAGGGCGTTGGCGAAGGTCAGGCCGGCCTTGGGGTTCACCTGCACCTGGTTGATGCCCGCCAGGCGGTACTCCACCGGGTCCTCCACGGTGGTTATGTTCTTGTGCTCCGTGTTGAGCACGTTCAGGGTGGCGTAGAGGGAGGTGGATTTCCCGCTACCGGTGGGGCCGGTCACCAGGAGAGCCCCGTGGGGCTTGGTGAAAGCCTGGCGGTATTTTTCGAGGGCCTCCGGCAGGAACCCCAGGTCCTCCAGCCTCAGGAGGATGCTCGACTTGTCCAGGATACGCATGACCACCTTCTCCCCGTAGACGGTGGGGAGGACGGCGACCCGGAAGTCGATGGCTTTCCCGTTGGTCACCAGCCCGAAGTGGCCGTCCTGGGGCACCCTGCGCTCGGCGATGTTCAGGTCGGAGATGATCTTGATGCGCGACACTATTCCGTCGTGGACGTTCTTGGGCAGGCGCTTGATCTCCTGGCACACGCCATCTATCCGGTAGCGGATGAGGACCTCGTTTTCCCGGGGGTCGATGTGGATGTCGCTGGCCCCCCGGTTGATGGCCTCGGTGATCATCGTCGTGGTAAATCTTACCAGGGGTGTGTCGTCCACCACGCCGGTGATGCCCTCGACCTCCTCGTCGCCCCTGTCCTGGAGGGCCTCCTCCACCACGTCCGTGTCCAGGTGGTAGTAGCGCTGGATGGCGTTTAGGATGTCCTCCCGCGCGCTGACCACCGGTTTCACCTCGTAACCGGTGCTCAGGCGGATGTCGTCCAAGGCGTAGATGTTGGTGGGGTCGGCCATGGCCACCACCAGCTTCCCGTCCTCGAAGTCGATGGGGATGCAGTTGTAGCGCCGGGCCATGGCCTCGTCTATGGAGGTGGTGGCCTGGATGTTTATCTTGTATTCGAGGAGGTCCACGTACTCCAGGCCCAGTTCGCGGGCGATGAGCTCCGCCAGCTGATTCTCCTTCACCATACCCAGCTCGAGGAGCACCCGGCCCAGGCTGGCCCCGGTCTCCTTCTGGCGCTCGAGGGCCTGCGCGAGCTGCTTCTCGGTTATTACGTTGTTCTTAAGGAGAAGCTGCGAAAGCCGGTCCGTGGCGGATGGCATGCTCTCATCTCCCCCGTTTTCGGATACGTACTCAGGGGTTACCGGGCGAAGCACCCCTCTTCACATCATAAAATTATTCGTCATCCGGCGCCACAAACTGAAGGCTCGGCGCCGTTCTCCGGGGTTATCCCTTCCCGCCCTGGAGGGACCGGAGGAAGTCGCGGTACACGCATTCCAAGTTGGTGCAGGCGAAGCAGTCCGTGCTCAGGTAGCGGTCCCCCCGGTCGGGGAGGATGACCACCACCCGGCCCCTTTCCATCCCCTCCGCCACCTGGAGGGCGGCGTGCACCGCCGCCCCCGAGGACATGCCCACGAAGAGGCCCTCGATGTTGGCCAACACTCGGACGGTGTTGAAGGCGCAGCCGTCCTCCACGTTGATCTTGCGGTCGATGACCGAGAGGTCCAGGATGGGGGGGAGGAAGTCCTGGAGGTTGCGCAGTCCCTGGATGAGGGACTTGGGGTAGGGTTCTACCCCCACGACGGTGATATTCGGATAGGCCTCGCGCAAGCGCTTTCCCACCCCGGTTATGGTCCCCCCGGTACCGATCCCCGCCACCAGGACGTCGATGTCTTCCACCTGGCGCAGTATCTCCTCTCCCGTACCTTCGTAATGGGCCCGCACGTTGTCCGGGTTGGCGAACTGGTTGGGGTGGTAGTAACCGGGCTCCTTGCCCATCTCCTCCGCGCGGGCGATGGCCCCGTTCATGCCCTCCTCGGCGGGGGTGAGGATGACCTCCGCCCCGAAGGCCTGCATCACCCGGCGCCGTTCCACGCTCATGGACTCGGGCATGACAATCTTCAGCCGGTAGCCCTTATAGGCGGCCACCATGGCCAGGCCGATGCCCGTGTTCCCGCTGCTGGCCTCCACGATGGTTTTGTCCGGGGTAAGCTCCCCGCGCCTCTCCGCTCCCTCGATCATGTACTTGGCGATGCGGTCCTTGACCGAGCTGCAGGGGTTGAAGCCCTCCATCTTGGCGTAGATCTCCACGCGGGGATTGCGGGGGGTGACCTTGGTGAGCTTCACCACCGGCGTGTTGCCTATCAGTCCCAGGGGGTCGGAAGCGGTGACCATACTCCTTGCGCCAGCCTTTCATCCGTCTCTTGCACTTTCCGCTATAATAAATCATCCGCATTATATCTTAGGGACGGGCGCGGGTTAAAGGCGGGGGTTATCCGGGAATGGAGTTCGCGGAGCGGCCTTGCGCGAGGGTGGGAGCGGAGCGGGCGGGATTTCGCAGGGTGGTGGTCTTGAGTGATACCCACTTCGGTGAGAGGGGCGCCCTGCTGTCGGAACCGCGAAAAGTGGAGGCCCTCCTCGGGGAGCTGGAGGAGCTGGGGAAGGTGGACCTACTGGTGCTCCTGGGGGATATATGGGACCTCTGGAGGGCGGGCCTGCGGGAAGCGCACGGCGGGGGAGCGCATTTCTTCCGCCTCCTCGCGGACTGGGGAGGCGCGCGCAAGCTGGCCCTGGTTCCCGGTAACCACGACAACCACCTGGCCCTGGCGTGCGCCGAGGAAGGTCTCCGGCGTGAGCTGGGATGGCATTATTTTCCATTCCGGGAAGGGGACGTCCCCGGGAACGCTCCTGCCCCCGGGCCCGCGCGGCGCCGGCATTCGCCCTTTCCCCTCGCCTGCTCCCTGGAGATCGAGGGGCTCCCCCTCCGCCTCGTTTACCCTTTCCTGGCCCTCCGCGTAGGGGGTGGGGACGTCCTTCTCACGCACGGGCACCACCTGGATTTTTTCAGTCGCTCCTTCTGGTGGGCGAAGACGGCCTGGCTGGCCCGGTGGGTACTGGGAAGATCCCGCGGGATAACCTTGTCGGACATCGACCGGCTCAACCGGCCTTTTTTCGAGCTTCTCACCAGCACCGCCGTGGTCCCCGAGATACGCCAGATGGAGTACCGGGCCTACCGCTTCCTCCGGCTGCTGGCCCGCCTGCTCCGCTTCCATACCGGCGCCGGGAGGAGTCCGCGACGCTACACCGCGGTGGGGGAGAACGTCCCGGAGGCGGCGGAACTTCTTTCCGGGCTCCTGCCCGGGTACCTGCCCGACGTCTTCGTTTTCGGGCACACCCACCGGGCCGGGCTGGAACGTGTTTGGGTGGGTGGAAGGCGCTTGCTCCTGGCCAACACCGGGTGCTGGCTCGAGGAGGAGGACGGCAATTCGCCGGGGACCTACCTGGTCCTGGATGGGGCCGTGCGGTTACGCCGGCTCTCCGACTGGGAGATAGAGGTCCCCGCGAAGGATCCCTCTTCCGGTTCCCGGCCTCCGGCCCGGAGCGGGTTCATGAACCGACGGGACGTGGCGTGATCATCGGGTCCACCGGGACCTTGCGCCGATGGAAACGGGCTGCTCTCCATCGCGCCGTAAAAGGTAAATGTTGCCAGGTAGCCATCTGAACCCCGCGCCGCGGGAAACGGGCTACCCCTTCCGGCGCCGCCGGAAGGGCCCGAAATCCCCGGATCGAAAGAATCAGACCCGGAAGCGGTGGGAGGCCTCTTTCATGATGCGCAGGTTCTGGAAGGGGGTGTCCAGGCCCAGCCCGCAGGGCGGGGTGATCATGGCCGCGCCCCGGCGCACGGCCAGCAGGGTCTCCTCCAGGACCATCTCCGGCGGGAAGTAGTGGACCAGTGAAGCGGGCACCGTTCCCACGATGGGCTTTCCCAGGATGCGGTGGGCCTCCGCGGGATCCACCTCGGCCTCGAAGGAATAGGCATCCATCACCGTCTCCCGGCACATCTTGACCTGCTCCATGCGGCCTCCGCAGACGTGGAGAATGAGTTTCGCTCCTCCCAGGTGGGCGTAACGGCTCAACTCGTTGAGGTAGGGGAGCACGTTGATGAAGAGGTCGAATCCCAGGTAGGTGCCGGTCCGCGCCGCCGGCTCGTGGATCATGAGGATGTCCGCTCCCCTCTCCACCATGGCCTCGGCGTAGGCGCAGAGGAAAGATATCAGCCTCTCCAGCAGGCGGTCCAGGAACCCGGGGTCCTTCTTGATGAGCTCCAGTAGAACCGAGGGACGGATGAGCGAGGAGACCAGGGTGGCCGGCCCAGCCAGGTTGCCGATGATGGGGGCGCTGGGCCGCATCTCGTGGACCAGTTCCAGCGCCCGCAGGACCTGTGGGATGCGCCCGTGGTTGAGGAGGGCGGGAAGGGCGCCAGCGGCGATCTCCTCGGGGGAGTCCTCTGGGAAGGCGGTGATGCGGGGGAGGGTGGTCCCGTCACCGATGTCCACCCTGGCCCCCAGGGCTTCCGCCTCCACCGTCAGGCATAGGGGGAGGCCGATGTTGTCGAAACCCACCATGTCGTAGCAGGCCACGGCCAGCTCGGCCATCATCACCCCGCTGTAGTGGGCGGCGGGAAGGGGGATGTGAAAACGCTCCAGGACCTCGTGGGTGACCACGTTTATCAGCCCGCCGGGCCCCAGGACGGGAAATCGCGGGGTGGGTTCGCCCGCCAAAGCGGCAAGGATAAGCTCGCGACGATCCAAACTCCCCTCCCTTCGACTGGCGCGGGTGTTGCGAGCCGGGCGTGGCTGGATTATATACCTCTTATCGGCGGAATTCCAAACCGAATGAACGGCGAGGCGTGTCCGGTGTGGGGAAAGCGGTCCTCCAATCCGGAAACGGGCAGGTGCGCGGGACGCCTACTGTTGGGGCGGAGTTCGAAACGTTTGAACGGCGGACGCGTCCGGAAAGGAGAGGGAGCATGAGTTACTCGGAGATGGGGGAGGTCTGGTCGCGCTACGTGCGGGTTCGCTGCGAGCGAGCCGTGGAAGTCCTGCGGAAGCGGGAGTTCGACGCCCGGTTCTTCCCGGTCCGAGAAGGAGTGTTAGGGGCCATCCTGGAGGTCATTCCTCCCGACCAGCCCGTGGGCTGCGGGGGTTCCTGGACTATGCGCCAGCTGGGCGTCCTCGACGCCCTGAGGGAAAGGGGTAACCCGATATTCGCCCACGAGGGCGGGATGAGCTTCGAGGAAACCATGCGCGTCCGCCGCGAGGCCCTGGCCTGCCCCTTCTATCTCTCCAGCGCCAACGCCGTGACCATGCGGGGGGAGATCGTGAACGTGGACGGCATAGGCAACCGGGTGGCGGGCATCTCCTTCGGGCCGTCCACGGTGATCATCGTGGCCGGCTACAACAAGCTGGTGCCGGACCTGGCGGCCGCCTTCCAGCGCATCCGGGAAGTGGCCGCCCCGGCCAACGCCATACGCTACAACCTGGACACCCCGTGCGTACGGAGGGGGCAGTGCACCGATTGCAACCAGCCCGCGAGCATCTGCCGGGTAACCACCATCGTCAGCCGCCGTCCCATGATGACCGATTTCAAGGTCTTCCTGGTCGGCGAATCCCTCGGCTTCTAATGGGGTCAGGTCTTGAATTTTGATACCCCCAGGGGTATAAGGGGGAAAAGGGCCGCGGGGTAGCGGTCTCGCCCGCCTCCCCGCGTCGTCTCGCGAAAGAAGAAAACGGGTTGTGGTGAGCTCGTTGCCACCGACCCGGTCGGCCCCCGGAAGGGAAGTTGTAGAAGGGGGTTTGTATGCGGGAGCTTTTCTTGCCGGCGTAACCTGATGGCTCGGCCGCTGACCACGCAAGGAGCCGGCAACGGAAAGGGACTGACCCCGAATCTT
Source organism: Actinomycetota bacterium (assembly GCA_030019255.1). Classification (NCBI taxonomy): domain Bacteria; kingdom Bacillati; phylum Actinomycetota; species Actinomycetota bacterium. The sequence goes on along the minus strand of JASEFK010000021.1, from coordinate 17,920 downwards.
TGGTGGGAAAGGGGAAGAGGCAGGGCCCAGGCCATTTATGGGGATGGGGTACGGTGGCCGGGATCAGGGTTGCAGCCCGCTCACCCGAAGGGCGAGCTGGTAGGCATCATCGAAGAAGCCCGAGCTCGCGCGGACGTCCTCACCCAGCTCGATGTAGGGTGCCTCGCCCTTTCGGTAGGAGGGCCATTCCAGAAGATCGGCGGCGTTGGGGTCCCCGGTGGCGGCGAAGCTGGTCCAGTAGGTCATCATGGCCTCGGAAAGGTGGAAGTCGGCATCATCCAGGCCGATCATCTGCATCTCGTCGAGGGTACCGAACACGTACATGATCTCCAGCCCGTGGAAGGATCCCAGGCCCTGTACGCGAGGGTCTGTGGGGATCCGGGTGAAATGGTAAAGATAGGAAGGAGTGCCCAAGGTGGACATGCTCTCCGCGGTGAACCTCGCCGTGGCGGCGAAGCCAAGCTCGGTTATCAGTCGGCTCAGCGCCGGCTTGACCTGTTCGGGCGTGTTGCCAGGGTAGCGGGCCAGGATCTCCGGGGCCAGGTCGCCATAGAGAAAGGACACCATCAACCTGTACTGTTCGGGCGGGATGTCGGGGGCGAAGATGGTTCCCTCGTCGGCGTTAATACCAGTCAGGAGGGGCACCTGGGCCACCTCTCCGGAGGAGAAAGCCTCCAACGGGGACCCGGGGAGGAGGTATCCGTCGACGTTGGGCCCGAGGTTAATGGGCCCCGTGAAGGGATTGTCCGAAGAGACCGCTTCCATGAGCTTTTCCGGCTCCACCGAGCGAAGGGCGGCGAGTTCGTCCTCGGCGTCCGCACACCTCAGTTTCCTCGAGATCTCCGAACCCTGCCTTTCCGCCTCCTCCAGGGTGGGGGTCCCGCCCGCCGGGAGTCCCAGCTCCATGAGAGGCCCGCTTTCCACGATGGCCCGCTGAAAGAGTCCCTCCGCCAGCGGGGAGGTCATGAGGTAGAGGATGCTCATCCCCCCAGCGGACTCGCCGAAGACGGTCACCTTCCCCGGGTCTCCACCAAAGGCGGCGATGTTCCTCTGGACCCACTCCAGGGCGGCCACCTGGTCCAGGAGCCCGTAGTTTCCGGACACCCCGTGGGGGGACTCCTCGGAGAGCAGGGGATGGGCAAGGAAGCCAAGGGGCCCCAGGCGGTAGTTGATGGTCACCACCACCACTCCCCGCGAGGCCAGCCCAGTGCCGTCATAGATGGGGAGGGAACCCGAACCGGTCTGGAAGGCCCCGCCATGTATCCAGACCATCACCGGTAGTCTGTCCTGCTGGGTCCGTGCAGGGGTCCAGACGTTCAGGTAGAGGCAATCCTCGCTGGTTTCCCCCACGTCCAGCTGCCCCGTCCAGTCACTCCGGGGTTGGGGACAGGAGGGTCCGTAATCCAGGCAGGGGCGCACCTCCACCCAGGGCTCCACGGGCTGCGGCTCCTTCCAGCGCAGCTCGCCCACCGGCGGCGCGGCGTATGGTATCCCAAGGAAGGAACGGACCCCGTTCTCCAGCCGACCGCTTATGGGACCGCTGTCCAGCATGGGAGTGTCCAGGGTCCCCGTTTCTTTTACCCATTCCCCCGCACAACCCGCGGCGAGGAAGGCGGACAGGAACAGGAGCAGCGTGACCAGGATGGTGATGAGTAGCCTGGAATGAACACGGGGATTCACTCGCTCCTCCTTTTCTCGCCGCGCTTGCCGGGCAAGACCATTTTAGCCCAAGGAATGCCTTGTCGTTGTAACGGGTACCTGCAAAGGCAGGAAGGATATGTTGATTCTCTTTTCCTCCCTGCAAAGACGAAAAAGGTGAGAAAGCCCCTCACCTTATAGGCGCATAAACGAAGTCTTGCGGCCGGGAAGAGACGGGTGATGCGTGGGTGTAGTATAATCGCCTCTGACCGGTATGTCAGGCGGCCGAGCAGGCCGGCACCCAGCCGGGTAGCGGCTGGGTTTTCTTTTTGGCGCCCGGGTGGAAGGAACGGGGCGTCGGTGTGGGGATTCCGGGCGTGGGACGGAGACTCGCAGGGGAGTGAGGGTGAGGGCGGGGACCCGGGCCCGCGAACCCGTGGCCTGACGGTTGAGGCAGGTGAGAGCATGTCCGCCGGAAAGATTCTCATGATCGACAATTACGATTCCTTCACCTATAACCTGGTCCAGTTTCTGGGCATCCTGGGCGCGGACCTGGTGGTCTTCCGCAACGATCACACCACCTTAAGGGAGGTGGAGGAGCTGGACCCGGCGGCCATCGTCATCTCCCCGGGACCAAAGGCTCCCAGGGATGCCGGCCTCTCCAAGGACATAATCCTCGAGTTTGGTCCGCGGCTGCCCATCCTGGGCGTGTGCCTGGGACACCAGTGCATCGGCGAGGCCTACGGGGGCAGGGTGGACCGCGCGCCTTACGTCATGCACGGCAAGACCTCCCTCGTCCACCACGACGGAAGGGGGGTCTTCAGGGGCCTTCCCAACCCCATGGAGGCGGCGCGTTACCATTCTTTGGTAATCCTGGAGGACTCCCTGCCCCCGTGCCTGGAGGTCAGCGCCCGCACGGAGGACGGTCTCATCATGGGGGTACGCCACCGCGATTACCCCGTGGAGGGCATACAGTTCCACCCGGAGTCCTTCATGACCCCCGAGGGATTGAGGCTGCTGCGCAATTTCCTGGACCTGGCTGAACACCGCATATCGGTGGGGGGATGACATGCGTCCCGCTTTCCGGTTGCGGCGGCATCCGGGTTCAGGCGGTTCTGGGGGACCGGGCAGTCCCGGGGGCGACGCGCGTGGGGGAGGAGGTCCATGGTATGTGGCGGATTCTGAGGGACCGGCGCCCGGGACGGCGGCATGGAGATGAAGGAGCGGATTATGGGGCTGATAGGGCAGAAGAACAGGACGGATGCATGGCTGGCAGACCTGCCGGAGTTGCTGTCCGGCGGCAGGCCTGGCGAAGGGATTGAAGGAACGGTGAGCTTCCGCCTGGAGTGGCGGGAGCTCCATGACCCGCCGCCCATGGAGGACATCTTCCACCGCCTGGCCCATACCCCTTACTCCTGCTTCCTGGATTCCAGCCTGGTCATGGAGCGACTGGGAGAATATTCCTTCATCGGCTACCAGCCCTTCCTGGTTTTGACCACCCGGGGTCATCGCTGCCGGTGGCGGGCGAGGGATGGAAGATCCTGGGACACCACGGAAAACCCCTTCGCCGCCCTGCGAAGGGCGTTACGCGCTTTCCGGCTGGAGGAGGCGGAAGCGGCGGAAGCAGGCGGGCTCTCCCCCTTCACGGGAGGGGGCATGGGCTACCTGGCCTACGAGCTGGGGCGCTATATCGAGAGGCTTCCCGGCAGGGCCGTGGACGACCTGGGCCTTCCCGAACTGTGCTTTGCCTTCTACGACCAGGTGCTGGCCCACGACCACCGCGAGGGACGTACCTGGCTCTTCGTCCTCCATCCCCAGGATCCCGACGCAGTCGCGCGGGAGGCCCTCTGGTGGGAAGAGGCGGAACCGCCCTCCTACCCGGTGCCAGGGCGCGCGGGTGAAGCTCGTTTCGTCTCCAACTTCACCCGCGAGGAATACCTGCGGGCGGTGCGGCGGGTTAAGGAGTACATCTACGCCGGCGACATATACCAGGCCAACCTCTCCCAGCGCTTCCATACCACCCTTCGGGATCATCCCTGGATACTCTACCGGAGGCTGCGCCGCCTCAACGCTGCGCCCTTCGCCGCCTACTTCAACGCCGTGGAGAGCCAGGTCTGTTCCTCCTCCCCGGAGCGCTTTCTCAAGGGGAAGGGACGGCGGGTGGAGACCCGCCCCATCAAGGGGACGCGGCGGAGGTCGGACGACCCGACGGAGGACCGCCGCCTGGCGGAAGAGCTCCAAGCCAGTGCAAAGGACCGTGCCGAGCTCTCCATGATCGTGGACCTGGAGAGGAACGACCTCGGCCGGGTCTGCTCCTACGGGAGCGTCAGGGTCGAGGAACACGCGGTGATCGAGCATTACGCCACCGTCCATCACTTGGTATCCACCGTGGTGGGGGAGCTTTACCCGGGAAAGGACGTGGTGGACCTCTTACGGGCCTCCTTCCCCGGCGGCTCCATAACCGGGGCGCCCAAGATCCGCTCCATGGAGATCATCGACGAGCTGGAGCCCACGGCCCGCAGCGTGTACACTGGGAGCATCGGCTACCTGGGCTTCAACGGCGATTTCGACCTCAACATCGCCATTCGCACCGTCATCGTCAAGGGGAACACCGCCTATTTCCAGGTGGGCGGTGGGATAGTCGCCGATTCCGTCCCCGAGGACGAATACCAGGAGACCCTGGACAAGGGCAAAGCCATCTTCGCCAGCCTTCAAGAGGGGTCAGGTCTTGAATCGTGATACCCCATGGGGTATTAAAGGTAGAGCGGGTTTCACGATTTCCCACGCTCCTGCACAAAGGGTTTCAAGTTTCGCATGCAGGGGGCCACGCAATGGATCGACTAAACAGGCACCCGGGATCAAAGCGGGGCTTCAGGGCGAAAGTTCCTCCTCTACAAGCCGGCGGTAGGCCTCATGAAGCCGGGAGGTGAAGGGACCGGGACACGCTTCCCCGGGACGGGAGCCGTCCACCTCGGCGACCGGGATGATTTCACCCGTGGTCATGGTCAGGAAGATTTCGCCCGCGCCACGGAGGTCCTCGAGGCGGTAAAAACCCTCCTCGTAGCCGATTCCCAGGCTGGAACATAATTCCAGAACGGTCTCCCGGGTGATGCCGGGAAGGATGCCGCAATCCGGGTGGGGGGTCATCACCTTTCCGCCGCTTACCAGGAAGAGATTGGAAGTGGACCCCTCGGCCAGGTAGCCCTCGGTGTTGAGGAAGAGGGCGTCGTCGTATCCCCGGTCCGAGGCCTCCTGCTTGGCATAGAGGGATTCCAGGTAATTGTTAGTCTTGATGCGCCAGAGGGGGGAGTGGGAGTTGCGGCGCACCGAGGATACGGTGACCCTTATGCCACGTCGGTAGAACTCCAGCGGATAGCCCTCGAAAGGCTTGACGATGATGAAGAAGCGGGGCCCGGCCGACCTGGTTAGGGTACGGCTCCCGTCGAAGTCCCCCCCGGTCACCGTCAGGCGAACGTAAGCGTCCCCGCTTCCCACGTTCTCCTGATACAGGGCGGAGATGGCCTCCGCGATCTCGTCGTCTCCCGGGATTCCGGATATCCTCAGCACCCGGCACCCCTCTCTTAAGCGCCTCAGGTGCCGGTCCAAGCGGAAGGGCTTGCCGCGGTAGGCACGGATGGTTTCGAACAGTCCGTCACCGAAGAGCACCCCGCGGTCGGTGACGGGTATGCGCGCCTCCTCCGCATCCAGGAGACGCCCGTCGAGGTATATCTTCATCTTCCCTCCCGGTGGCGAACGCCCGTCCCTCCTCGAAATGACCGGCATACAAAGTCCTCGTGAATAGTATAATGCTCCATAGTCGGCACTGCAGGATGGGAAGTCGGCGCCCAAGGAGGATAAATGATCAAAACGAGGATCAAGACCTACGTCCCTGGCGGTTATGCTGCCGTTTCCGTGCCCCACATGGACCTGGTCAGGACCTATTCAAGCCCCGCCCTCCTGGGGCCCCCGGTATGCGAGGAGCTGGTAAGCCTGGTGCAGCACATGTACACCGAGGAGGAGGCGGAGGTGGTCCGCCACCTCAAGCCCTGGCGGCCGAGGACGGCGGCCTCGCTGGCCCGGGCGTCGGGGAAGCCGCTCGAGGAAGTGCGGGAGATCCTGCGACGGCTGGCCCACGAGAAGTACGTGCTCATCTCCTTTGGGACAGGGGATAAGGAGCGCTTTGGCCTTCTCCCCATCGTTCCTGGGACCTTCGAGCACGTGTTGGTGCGTAAATCCCCGGAAGAAGTCACCGACTGGCACCGGCGCTTCGCTGAGCTTTTCGAGGCCCTCTTCCGCACCGGTTTCACCACAGCCTATTCCCGGAGGCCGGTGCATGCCGTCAGGTATCTACCGGTGCAGGAAGCGGTTCAGGCCGTGCCCATGGCCCTGCCCTCCGACCGCCTGGAGGTGATCATGGAGGATTACCGGGACTTCGCCGTGGGGGTCTGCCAGTGCCGTCTCACCAAGAAGATCCTGGGAGAGGACTGCGGGCGGCCCCTGGAGACCTGCATGGTCATGGGGGATTTCGCCCCAGCCCTGGTAAGGGAAGGGCGCATGCGTCGGGTGGACCGGGAGGAGGCCCTGGGGATCAAGAGGGAGGCGGAGAAGGCGGGCCTGGTGACCTGGATAATGAACGACCGCAGTGCCAGGTTCTTCCGCTGCTCCTGTTCCTGCTGCGGCTGTTGCTGTGACGCCCTCCGGCAGATCTCCGAATTCAACGCCCCGGGCTTCATCGCCCCGCCCCATTACCTTCCGCGCCTCGATATCTCCAAGTGTGATTACTGCGCAAAATGCGCCAGGGCATGCACCATGGGGGCCATGATGGTCGAGCGGGAGGGGGAGAAAAAGAGCCACTTGCACCGGAAGGAACGCTGCATCGGCTGCGGTCTCTGCGTGGTAGCCTGCCCGCGGAGAGCGCTCTCGCTGCGGGAGGTCCCCTCCTACCAGCCGCCGCCGGCCAATTTCCTCGTCTACGTTGCAAAGTACGGCAGGAACTTCGTGGCCAACAGCCTCCGGGAGTGGTTTTCCCGCCGCCGCCCGTGGCCCTCAAGTCCGTAATCCGTTTTACAGAGTACGCCGGAACTTCATGACCAACGACCTCACAACGATTCTGCCGCCCGCGATAGTTGTCGGGCCTGGGCGTGACCGTTGTTTCTTGCCCTCCCGGGCGGTCGTGAAGGGAGATAAAAGGCGGGGACCTTGGATTCCGGACACCTGTTGCCTCAATGCATTGCCTCGAGACACCATCTTCCATCCTCTTCAACACCGGTAGCCTTGCACCCCTCGGAGGTCCCCTGGTGATGGATATAAATGCAGATATCAATATTTGCAAAATATAAATTTTAAATCTTGCACACGAACAATTGTTATGTTAGTGTATAAAAGCCGGGGAACTGGGAGGGGGAAACAGGCTTGCGCCTGGTTTCCGGAGGCTGCTTTCAAAGGGGGGTCTGACCATGAAACGAAACCGTTTCCGTCTCATCCTCGCCCTGTTGGTAACTATTTCCATCCTGCTCCTCACCCTTACCTCCGCCGTACCAGCTGCGGCAGCCCGGGCGGCATCGGGACCGGAGGAGGGGAACGGGGCCGCCGGCAGAGGCCGCACCTACCGGGTGGCCAAGGTGACCGAGGACTGGACCATGTGGGACGGGATAACCATCCCGGTGAGCGTCTACTACCCCGCGGATGCCTCGGCCGGGGAACGTTTCCCGGCCATCATCTTCGTCCATGGCTGGACCCTGGACAAGTCCATGGGAGAGTGGGGAGCGGAATATTTCGCCTCCCGCGGCTACGTGGGGGTGGCCATCACCGCCCGCGGATGGTTCGGGGCCGGGGGTGACGTGGGGTGCATGGACCCCGAGCACGAGATGAAGGACGTCAGCCACATCATCACCCTGCTCGGGGAGGACCCTCGTTTCCCGGTCCTCGAGGATGAGAAGGGACCGGTGGTGGGAATCACCGGCGCCTCCATGGGGGGATGTTTTTCCTATCTCAAGTCGGAGCGCAAGGATCCCCGCCCCGGTGACCCCGGCGACCCGCGCATCCGTGCCGCGGTGCCCATGCACGGGTCCTTCGACCTCACCTTCTCCCTCCTTCCCAACGGGGCGGGCAAGATGCTATGGGGTGCCCTCCTTACGGGGGTCACCTACCTGGGCGACCTCACCGGTTTCATGGTCAGCCTCATGAACCTCGTCCTGGACGATCACATGGACGGCTTTCAGAAGCTCCAGGCCTTCATCGGTTACCTCTGGAAGCTCATCCCGCCGGTGACCACCTTCGACCAGAGCATGCTCTTCATACTGGGGGCCATGCTGGAGAGGCGTACCGGCGACTACGAGTTCTGCCAGAACTACTTCAGGGTGCGTTCCGCCCGCTACTGGTGCGACGAGGAATATGACGGCACGGTGGAACACCCCATCATCACCCCCACCCTGATCCTGGCGGGGTGGAACGATGACCTCTTCTTCGCCAACGAGGGCCTGATGGCCTTCACTCACATCCAGGCTCCCAAGAAGATAATCATCACCAACCACGGGCACCTGGGTTGTTACCCGGGTCCCTTCCCGGTGGAGGGGATAACCGGCAGCCCGGAGAGCGCCTGGGTGCGGGAGCAGGTGGAACGCTGGTTCGACCGCTTCCTCAAGGGGATGGACAACGGGGTGGACCGCGAGCCCCCGGTGGCCTTCTACCGCCATACCGACCCGGCCTGTTTCGGGACCGCTCCCGGGTATCCCCTGCCCGGCACCAGGGAGGTCTCCTTCTACCTGGGAGGAGCTGGACCGGACGGCCTGGGGACCCTCAACCGTGCCGCTTCCGGCCCGGGCGATAAATGGGATTTCCTGGTAAACATCGGCCTTACCGGTTCCGTTTCCCTTCCCTATTATCAGGACGCCCCTGAGCTCCTGGGCGGGGAGGCCATGGACGTACCCACCCGTCTCAAGCTCCTGGAGATCCCCTTCACCGAGACCAGCTACCTAAGTCGGCCGCTGAAGAGGGACCTCACCATCATGGGCGTCCCACGGTTCCAGTTCTTCTATCGTGCCTCGGCGGAATTCACGCAGCTCATACCCTGGCTCTACGAGGTAACCCCGGATGGGAAGGAAATCCTGGTAAGCCGGGGTTTCTACGAAGGTTACGGCTATACTCCCTGGTCGGATACGGGAACCGGCGAACCGCTGGAGATGCAGGCCTGCTACCACCGATTCAGCGCCGGAAGCCGCATCAAGCTGGTGGTCTCCACCGCGGACCTGCTTTCCTGCTGGCCGCATTGGGGCCTGAACTTCATATTCCTTTTGAGGAGCCGGGAGAGGCCCTCGAGGATCATCCTCCCCGTGGTCCCCGCGGGCACCTGATAAAGAAGACCCGGTCTTTACGCGAGGGTCAGCAATGTGGACGGGACGGCCAGCCCGCGGCTTATTCAGGTGTTCAGTAATCCCCTCCAGAGGATGAGAGAAAGGCCGCCCAGGGGGAGCAGGATACCAGCGGTTATCACCAGGGCGTTGATGACCCTCGGGTCACGCAATCCCCTCCCGCCCTCCCTTCCCAGCTTGAGCAGCTCCGGGCGCATGGCCCAGAGGATGGCTCCCCAGGCCATGGCCAGCAAGCCGAAGATAACCTCCTCCACCTTCATGCTTAAAGCATGGCATCCGGTCGCGGCGCGGGGCAAGGTTAAATTCCTGGCCGGTCCGTCGCGGCATCCCGACTTGTCCGGAAAGCCCCCCTTCGCAGATCTTACTCCGGTGTAGAGGCAGACCTACACCCCCTACACCCAGTCCTTGGTGCGATCCTATCGTTGAACCGGTAGAGAAACGCCCCCTCGCCTATTGACAAAGTTATATAACTTAATTAACATAACTATATCTAACATCTTTGGAGGCAGCGATGTACGGAGAGATGGTCGCGGCGAGGTACCGGATAAGGGAGAGGATCTTCTCCGGTAGGGGCTGGTCCTCTTATCTGGCCCTGGATACCGACCTGGGGGCGGAAGTGGAGCTGGATCTCGTCTCCGCCTCCCCGGAGGAACTCCCTGTGGAACCACAGAGGCTGCGTGAGATATTGCGTGCCGCCCAGGGGATAAGGGGGCCCCGCGTCCTTCCCCTCCTCAACTGGGGAGAGGAGGGGGATTACTTCTACCTGGTGCGGGAGAAGGGCGAGGGCACACCCCTCCCGGAGCTGATTTCCCAGCTCGCCCTGCCCGAGGCGCAGGTGGTGGAGCTGGCCGCAGCCGCGGTGGAGGTACTGGCCGAGGCCTACGGCACGGGCCTTTACTACCTGGGGCTCAACCCGGGACAGGTGCTCGTCGACCGCCGCGGGAGCCTCCGTTTCCAGCGCGTGGGCTACGGATGGATCCTCGAGGACATGGATCCGGCTCAGGCGGCCCGGGTTTCCCCCTATCGGGCCCCGGAGACGGAACCGGGAAAGGAGGGGACCCGTGCCTCGGACGTCTTCTCCTTGGCGGTGATGGTGGACGAGGTGCTGCCCGAGGGTTCACGCACGGAAAAGCTGGAGCTCCTTCTCCAGAGGGCTGGGCATCCCCTGCCCGGCAGGCGTCCATCATCACCCCGGTTGGTCCTGGAGGAGCTGGAGAATTCCCTGCGTTCCCCCGCCGGGGGAGGCGGTCTTGCGCCGGACGAGGTGGAGTTTCCCCCGGGTGGGTGGAGGGGAGGGGAACCCGAAGGCGCGGAACCCTTCCTCGACGATGGGGAAGGAGAGGTAGGGTCGTCCGTGAACCGCGGCGCACGTTCCGGGGAAAGGCGCCTCCGCGGATGGGCGGGAAAGCTGGCCCTCATGTTCGCCGGCGGTCTGGTGCTTTGGGTAGTCTTCTCCGCCCTCTCCGGGTTTCTGGGTGCCCGAAGGGAGCGCCGGTCCAGCGAGGAAGAAGGCCCGGCCGGCGCCTGGGTGGAGGTCCCCGACCTGCAGGGCTTCACCCTCGAGGAGGCGCGAGAGAGGCTGGAAGAGTTCGGACTTACCTGGAGCCTGCGGGAATCGCCCTCCCGACTGTGGTCGGCGGGCAGGGTGGTGGCCCAGGATCCCGCGGCGGGCTCGGAGTTGCATCCCGGCGAGACGATATGCCTGGTGATCAGCTCGGGGCGGGAGGAACCAAGCATCGGTCCCGAAGAGTCGCAAGGATCTCCCGGGGAGGTACCCACGGTGGGAGAGGATGAATGGGTATCCCACGACGTTTCCGCTGCCCCGCCCCGCGCGACATCCCCTGCTTCCGCGGGAGCCTCCCGGAGCGCCTCTCGTCCACCCCGTGCCGTTGCCTTCCTGTCCGCCCTCAGGGGTCCCGCTCCCCTGTACGTCCGCATGGATGCCGGAGGTTCTTCCGACCCCGACGGGGACATCGTGGGCTACGTATGGCACTGCGGCGACGGGACCATGCTTCACGGGAAGACGGTCCAGCATGTGTACGATCCCCCTGTTATCCCCGCCCGGTTCCGGGTAGTGCTTGAGGTATTCGATTCCCGCGGCCTTTCCGACAGCGCCGCGCTGACCGTGGAGGTCTACTGATCTCATGTTTCCCCGGAAGGAGAACCGCCCCACGAAGCGGGATCGCATCCCGGGCCCGCCCGAACCGCGCCCCTTTCGGTCGGGGCGAGGGGAAGGGCGGGTCTCGGGGGGCGGTGCCGGCCTTGAGGACGGCACGCGCATCCCAGGGGGCGGAAAGGCACCCTTCAGATGCCGGGCATCAGCCCTATCCCTCCTCATCTTACCCCTCATTTCCCTCCTCGTATTCTCCTTCCACGTGTCTTCCTCCCCGGCCCTGGCGGCCGGGGAGGAGGCCCCCACCTTTCTTTGGCCGGCACCGGGAAAGGTGGTGAAAGGGTTCATCCCTTCCACGGGACCTTACGGGGAGGGCGGGCACGCGGGTATCGACATCGCCCTGGCCCCGGAAAGCGAGGTGCGGGCTTCCGCGCCTGGGATGGTAAGTTTTTCCGGAAGCACACCGCTGGGCATCTGTGTGAGCATCCTGCACGCGGGAGACTTCAAGACCACCTACGTGTCACTGCGCAGCTCCGCTGTCCACAGGGGAGAACGGGTGGAGGCCGGACAGGTCATCGGCAAGAGCGACGGGGTCCTGGACCGCTCCAGCCCGGCTCCACATCTGCATTTCGGGCTTTTTCTCAAGGGCGTGGCCGTGGATCCCCTGCTCTTCTTGAGGGGCGCCCTCCTCGATCCCCGCTCCCTTTTCCTGGGCCCCTGGGAGGATGCGCGTTCCGCGCGGGCCTACATGGAACGACATGGTGGCGGCAATCTCCCGGGCTGGGTGGAGCGCGGCTTCGGGGTTCTGAAGAAGGCGGTGGTCGAGGGCACACGGGCGGTGGTGAAAACCCTGGGCCGGGGGCTGGCGGTGGCTTGGGAATGGACTTGCCGCCTGGCCCGAACCCTGGGCCGGGCGGCGGTGAAATTCTACCGGGTCTGCCTGGAGCCCTGGCTCTCCCCCCTCCTGGGCGCGGCCGGGAGGGCGCTGAAGGCCGTACTTTCCAACCGTTTCGTGCAAGCCGTGCTGGCTGGACTGGCGGCGGCGGCGGCCATCTGCCTGGCGGTGGCGGGCCTGGGGCTGCTCCTGGGCCTGTCCTTGGCCTCCGTGTTGACCGCCTGCGTGGTGGGTGGGGCGACCTCGCTGGGATACGCCGTCTATTACGCCTCCGCCTCGGGGGATTCCTTTTCCTTCCTCGGGTGCTTTCTTGGTTCCCTGGCCATCGGAGGAGCGGCCGCCGGCGGATGCCTGCTCTTTTCCTGCCTGGCACCCGCGGCCGCTGCGGGGTGGGCCAACCTGGGGTGGTTGGGGTTCGGAAAGGGTTTCCTGGCCCACGGGATGGCCAACCTCCTGGTCTATTCGGGCTTCTCCCTGGCCACCGGGAGAGGCGTTTCCCCCGGGGGACTCCTGGTCTCCTTCCTGGTCGGCGGACTTACGGGAGGCATGGGCCGCCTGCTGGTCAGCGGCATCTTATCCGGCGGAGCGGTCCAGGGACTGGCGGCGGGATTTCTCTCCTCCGGGGGCTCGCTTCTGGGCGGGGGCGCTGCGGCCCAGGTGGCCGCCTACGCCGGCGCCTGGATTTCCGGGATTTCCCAGAAGCTGGCCTACATGCTGTTTTGCGGTTGCGCCGGCGCGCTGGGGGACCTGGTACTCAGGGCGGCGACCGGTGGGCGCCCCTCGTTACTCGAGTCCCTGTTGAGCTTCGGAGGGGGGTTCCTGGCCGGTGGAATAAGCCTGCTGGGAAGGGGACAAGGGCTAGGGGCGCTCGTGTCCCGCCTTAGTGGGGGAAGGTTGAAGATTTCCGGCGAGTTCGCCAGGGCCCTGGCCGGAAAGGCCCTGTCCGGCGGCCTGAAAGAAGGCGCTAAATCGCTCCTGGGGAGGCTTCGTGGCGGTGGCAGGGCGGAGGAGAGCCTCCGCTTGCTGGACGCGGGGAGAGAACCCGCGGTGAGGTGAAGGCGGTCAGCGGGTCAACGGAGATTCAAGGAGCCGGGAAAAAGTGGAAACCGAATGGTCGGGATTCCGCCCTGAAACAGTCGAGACGCGCGGAGACGCCGTCGTCGAAAATTGACCTGGAAAAAGGAGGAAAGAGATGAAAGACAGCCAACCCACCTGGCCGCAGCTGGCGCTCATGCTCGTTCCGGCTGCCGTGATGGTCGCCTGCGCCTACCTGCTCTCCAACCGCAGGGAGACCTTGGGAGGGGCGTCCGGGATCCTGGTGGTTTTAGCCATCGCTTCCTTCGTGGGGTTTTTCGTGGCCCTGTATTTCTTTTACCTGCGTCCCCAGTACGGGCGCCACGCCTTTATGTATCTTATCCTGTTTCTCCTGGGGCACGGAGCCCTCGTCTTCCTGTTGTGGAGGGCCGGCGTGCTGGGTTGAGCCCGTGCTTTCCCTCAAGCGATATACCGCCTGTGGACGCCGCGAACCGCGGAGCTTTCCCGACGGACTTCGCCGCTCCGCATCAAGATATAAGGTACGACGATGGTGAGCCCCCAGTAGAAGGCGAGGAGGAAGCCGCTTGTCGAGAACATCACCAGGCACCACAGGCTCCCGGTGAAGAGGGTGGCCATACCCCAAATCAGCGCCATAAAGGTCAAGGAAGCGAAGATGCGGTTCCTGCGGACCGCCGCCTTGTGGGCCGAAGACCTGCGGGTGTCGATGCGAGCGGCGCCGCGCGGGGATGCGGACCGTTCGGAGATCCGAGCGCCGGTGCCGGAGCCGGCTCTCAGGCCGGCTCCCACGGCGGCTTCCGGGGCGGTTCGTGCTCTGCCAGATGGCGGGCTGCCCACGCGGTAATCCGGTAATGCGACATTCGGCTCCAGGCGCGGTTCGAGGGAATGGGCTATCCCTTGCATGCTCTTCCGGAAGGTCTGCGTGGTCACCAGGGGCGAGTCCTCCAGTTTCCCCCTGATGATGGGGGGGACGATGGCCAGCATGGCTATAAAGCCCAGGAGGAGCAGGGCCAGTATCTCCAAGGCGCCCTCCCGCATGAGTCCTCCGCCACCAAGGCAGCGGAGCATGCACTACATTTAGTTGTTCGACGCCTTCTCCATATCTACATAATGTATTTCCACCTTCCGGTTCACCTTTCCTTCAGTCCAGGAGAAGTTATTTCCGGATGTCGGAGGCGGGGAATAAAATGGGGGTGGCGCGGCGGGGAGCGGGAAGGAAAGGACGCAAGGTGAAAACACAGGACGAGGAGAGGGTCTACACCGTGGGGGAGGTGAACCGCCTGGCCGACGGCCTCCTCCAGGAGGTGGTCCTCTGGGTGGAAGGGGAGGTTTCCAACCTCAGGCCTTATCCCCAGTACCTCTTCTTCAGCCTCTCCGAGGAGGAGGCGGTGCTACCCTGCGTGATGTTCGGCGAGGCGGCGAAGGAGGCTTCCTCCATCCTGCGGGAGGGCATGCGGGCGCTGGCCCGCGGACGCCTGGGCATCTACGTGCGCCGGGGGCAGTACCGCATGAACGTCCAACAGGTACAGGAAGCGGGGGAGGGAAGGCTCCGCCGGGAATTCTTCCGTCTTATGCGCAAGCTCTCCGCCGAGGGGCTCTTCGACGAGAGGCTCAAGCGGCCCCTTCCCCCTTACCCCGAGTCCATCGGCCTCATAACCAGCCTGGAGGGGGCGGCCGTCCGCGACGTGATCATCAACCTGACCCGCCGGTATCCCTGCTGCCGCGTACTGGTGCGAGGAGTGCGGGTCCAGGGCGAGGAAGCGGTGGGGGACATCGTCTCCGCCATCGGGGTGTTCAACCGGTCGTGCCCGGTGGACGTCCTTATCCTGGCCCGGGGAGGGGGGTCCCTGGAGGACCTCCAGCCCTTCAACACCGAGGAAGTGGTCAGGGCCATCAGGAACTCCTCCATTCCCGTAGTCACCGGGGTGGGGCACGAGCCGGACCTCACCCTGGCCGACCTGGCCGCCGACCATCGCGCCAGCACACCCACCGGGGCGGCCGAGGCGGCGGTCCCTTCCTCCGCGGAGGTCCTCACCCTCTTGAGGGAGAGGGGGACCTCGCTGGAGGCCGCCCTGCGTCGCATGTTGCACCGCCGGGAGAGGGACCTCTCCCTCCTGGCCTCCCGGCGGTCCCTCCGGGACGGCGAGGTGGTCCTGGGGGAGGCCAGGCAGCGCCTGGCGGAAGGGGAAACCCTGCTCCTGAACAACATGCGAGGGGCCCTGCGCCGGAAGGGAGAGGGGGTGGAGGAGCACGCCCGGGTTCTGGTCCGCTTTCCCCGCGAGTACCATGACCTTCCCCGCCGCATCGGCGACGCTTACGCGAAGCTGCGGGCCTCCTTCGATTTTTGGTGGAGATGGAGGGAAAGGGAACCCGGCGTCCTGTCGGGCGAACTGAAGTCGCGGATGTCGGGTTTGCTCTCCGGCAAGGCCAACGGGCTGGAGCTGGCCGCCTCGCGCCTGGATGCCCTGAGTCCCTTGGCCGTCCTCTCCCGCGGCTACGCCATCGCCACCCGCCGCGGGGAGACCAGGCCACTCAAGGACAGCTTGGAGGTGGCCGAGGGAGAGGAGGTGGACGTGCGCCTGCATCGGGGGCGCCTTTTCTGCGAAGTGAGGGGCCGGGAGGAGGCCGCGGACTAGGGGCGCTGAAAGAAGGGTACGCCGTTCCCGGAAGTGAGGGGAAGACATGACGGGGGTGACGCCAAGGTGGAGGAGATGACCTTCGGGGGCATCATGCGGAGGCTGGAGGAGATCGCCTCGGCGCTGGAGAAACAGGACCTCGAGCTGGAGGAGGGCCTGAAGCTGTTTGAGGAGGGGGTGGGCCTCGTCCGCGAGGCCAGAAGAAGGCTGACCGAGGCCGGGGCCCGGGTGGAGAAGCTCATCGGCAGCCTGGAGGAGGAACTGTCTACGGAGGAATTTCGGGTGGAGGAAAACAACCTCACCGAGGAATGACGTCGGGTTTGAGAAAAGACCGATGAAAGGAGCCCGGGCTTACCGAAAGGCGCGCTGCCGAGCGGGAAGACCAACCGGTTGCTCAGGGGTATGCCACTTCAATCCGATGCCGCCTCCTCGCCTTGTAATATAATACCCTTGCTTGAAAAGTCAGCGTTTTTCGCTTGACTCGGCGGTCCGTACAACTCGAAGGAGAAGGAACCGTACCCAGTGAGAAAAACGTCATAAGCGCGTATGAGGAGACAAGAAAGATTGAGGCCCCGGCTGGACAGCCGGATTGATAGACGCAAAGCGATTTTAAGCGCGTATGAAGAGACAGGAACGGTTGAAACTTCGCAAGAGAAGGAGGATGAAGAGAATCCTCCAGTTGACGGCGGCCCTAGTGCTCCTGGGGGGCCTGGTAGCCGGAACCCTGAACTTCGACGCCGTCAAGGGTTGGGCTGCCAAGCACTACCTGCGGGTGCGTTTCCAACCCGCCGTCATAGCCCCTGAGGACAACCCGGACCTCTTTGCCGAGCTGAGCAAGTGGCACGACCCGGAGGAAAATCTCAACCTTCTCCTCATAGGCATCGACCGGGGGAGCGTTCCCGGCGAGGAGGGCTACACCCGCAGCGACGTCATGATCGTAGCCTCGGTGAACGTGAAGGCCAAGAGGGCTGTCTTGGTCTCCATCCCCAGGGACACCAAGGTGACCATCCCGGGATACGGCACGGAGAAGATAAACGCCGCCCATTCCTTCAAGGGGCCGGCGGGCGCAGTGGAAGTGGTGGAGGAACTTACCGGCCTGGATATCCACCATTACGTCGAGGTGGACTTTGAGGCCTTCAAGAACATCGTGGACGCCATAGGCGGCGTCCCCTTCCACCTGGACATCACCATCAACGACCCCAAGGTGGGTTACCTGGAGAAGGGCGATCACCTGCTCAACGGGGAGCAGGCCCTCATCCTGGTCCGCAGCCGCAAGCTCCCTCGCGGGGACCTGGACCGCATCGAGCACCAGAAGGCCTTTCTCAAGGCGGTGATGGAAAAGGCGGTTTCCATCCGGGACATACAGGCCCTCCTCAAGATCCTGGATACCGCCGTCCGCTACCTGGAGACCACCCTGGAGCCGGATCTCATCTTCACCCTGGCCGAGGCCTTGCAGGGGATGAAGGTAGAGGACGTGGAGTTCGCCACCATCCCGGGAGACGTCCCGGAGCCCGCCCCCGGCCAGCCCTGGTATTTCATCCATGACGCGGAGGCCACGGCCGAGCTGTTCTCAAATATCAAGAAGTATTGCAGCACCAAGACTCCGGAGGAGAGGCAGGCCGAACTGGAGAAACAGGAGTTGCTCGGCCGCATGGGCGAGGAGGCGCAGGTGAACCGTGCCTCCGTGAACCTCGCGGTCCTCAATGGGGTACGCTGGGAGGGCATGGCCGCCAAGGTAGCGGACCTGATGCGCGAAAAGGGCTACACCAAGATAAAGATAGGGAACACGGTCCACGCTTACGAGGAGACCACCGTCTATTACGCTCCTGGTTTCGGGGACGCCGCCCGCATGGTGGCCAAGGACCTCGATGCCGATGCCGATTACCGGGTGGTACAGGATCAGGATGTGGCCATCACCTACGATGCCGATGTGATCCTGGTCATCGGGAAGGACTATCTGAATTCCTGAGCGCACCACTCGCGTCGTTTTTTCCGTCCATGCAGCCGATCCTTCCTCGCAACTTCCGCGGTCCGGCCTTGGAAGGTTCGTGACGCCCGCTCTTTCCGCCGCTCTTTGAATGACGGAAAACGGCACAGTTTCATGTAGCCGCATGCAACTCCGTCCGGTTCCGTTTCCGGGCATAAACGGGTGAAAACCGGCGGTAGCGTATACGAAATTGTGTCACCAAATCCATAGACATTATGGAGAGCAATC
>JASEFK010000020.1:28517-31425 GCA_030019255.1 Actinomycetota bacterium | reverse complement strand
TGGGATGGGAGGAGGAAGGCTAGGTGGCTGACACAAAATCCTTGACGCTACCGGTCGGGAGGGGAAGAAAGGAGAAAGAGCTCGGACGGCGGAGCAGGTATTTAGGGTGACGGTACCCCCGGCGAGCCACACCGCATGGTGCCAGGTTGAGGAGCGCGGTGAGGAAAGGAAGGTGCATGGACAGAAGGGAATTCCTGGAAAGGGCGGGAAAGGCGGCCCTGGGACTGGGCGGGTTGTACCTGGCGGCCGTCCTGCCCGGTTGCGGCGGCCAGGAAGCCTGTCCCGTTGAGGAAGGCCCCCAGGCTTCCGCGCAGGACCTCCCGGCGCCGGAAAAAGGAGGCGATTTCACCGGCCTGGTGGTGGTGAGGGGTAATGACCCGGCGGCCATGCTGCGTGTCGGGTTGCTGGAATGGGGGGGCCTGGAGAGGCTGCAGCCGGCCGGAAAGCGGGTGTTGATAAAGGTCAACGCCGCCTTCGCTCGGCCCCCGGGGGACGCCGCCACCACCGACCCGCGCCTGGTATCGGAGGCAGTGCGCCTCTTCCGTGAGGCAGGAGCTTCGGAAGTGGTGGTCTATGATCACATCCTGCAGGACCTGGTGGACGCCACCCTGGAGAGGAACGGAATAGGGCAGGCGGCCCAGGAGGCGGGAGCCCGCCTCGCGGTCTACGCGGTGAAGAAGCCGGGACCCGCGCGGGTGGTGCAGGTACCGGGAGGAAGGGCCCTGCTCTCGGTGGGAATCCTGGAGGACATCTTCCAGGCCGACGTCATCGTCAACATGCCCAAGGCCAAGCACCACAGCGGGGCCGGCCTGACCATGGCCATGAAGAACCTCATCGGCTGCACCCAGAACATGGGGAAGGTGCACGAAATCGACCTCCACCGGGCCATCGCCGAGCTTAACACCCTCGTCCGTCCCTCCCTCATCGTGCTGGACGCCACCAGCGTGCTCCTGGACCGCGGTCCCGGCGGCCCGGGAACCGTGGGCCACCCGGGAAGCCTGGTGCTGGGCACCGACCCGGTGGCCGTGGACGCCTACGCCTGCGGGTTCTTCGGCCGTTCGCCAAGGGAGATAGGTTACCTGGTCCACGGGGAGGAACTGGGCTTGGGCACCACCGATTTCCAGTCCCTGGGAGTAAGGGAAGTGGAGGCTTGAACGGGGGCATATCCGGAAGCGCTGGTCGGTTATCACCCCTTCCCGGGAGGCGGTTCTTACCGCGGGATATAACGGTGGACCCCGGAAGAGGGATGGAAATCGCTGGCGGGTGACCAACCGTTCCGGGAGACCCCGGATCGGCGCCGAGGTCGGGATTTTGACCTCGCGGAGCAGGGATATCGGTCCAAGGAAAGAGGAGAGAGCGTGCAAGGCGATGCGGAGAAGAAAAGGGAGTAAGTTGTCCTGGACAAGGCGGGCGGCACAGGCCGTCTTCCTGTCCCTCTTCGTTATCCTGGCCTGGTCTGCCTCCTATCCGCCGGGAGCGTTAAACGAGAACCTGTTCCTACGTTTCGACCCCCTGGCCGCCTTCGTGGCCGCCTCCTGGAGCGGACTTTGGGCTTACCTCCTTCCCGCCTGGCTCCTGCTCCTGGCCACCGCCTTCAGCGGCCGCTTCTTCTGCGGCTGGGTGTGCCCCCTGGGCACGGTGCTGGAATGGACGCCTTCCCTGCGGGGAAGGCGGCGGAGGAGGAGGTTCTCGGAGCTGCGGGCGGTGGACGTCACCGGCAGGGTGATAGGGGAGGAGGAGAGGAAGATAAGGCTCAAGTACGTCTTCCTGGTCCTCTTTCTGCTCCTCTCCCTGGCGGGGATCAACCTGGCCTGGGCCTACGATCCCCTGGTCATCGCTAACCGGGCGCTGACCTTCCTGCTCTCCGGTGGCGTCCCCTTCATCTTCATCGGCCTGGTGGCCCTGGCCGTACTCGCGGGACCGCGTTTCTGGTGCCGGGAGATGTGTCCCCTGGGGGCCTGCCTGTCCCTTACCGGGATGCTCGGCTCCCGGCTTCCCGCCGGGGCCAGCCCGCTCTCCCTGGTCAAGGAGGAGGATGCCTGTATCCACTGCGGCAATTGCTCCCTGGCCTGTCCCTTCGGGATAACCGAGGTGGCGGACGCGCGGCGGACGGGCAGGCTGGCCCTCGCCGATTGTGCCCTGTGCGGGGAGTGTGTGGCCGCCTGCCCGCGCGAAGGCGCCCTGTCGCTGCGTTTCTTCGGGTACGCACTCTCCTCTTCGCGGGGGAGGAAGAGGGGGCGGGATGGGATGTCCCCGGAATCGGGCGAGGAGGTTCTTGTGAAGTGCGGAGGATGAGACTGGCACGCCGGGAATTCCTGGCCTGGGGCCTAGCCGGTGCAGCCACGGCGCTCACCTACGGGTTGTGGCCGGGGAAGGCGGATGCCGCGCCCTTGCTCAGGCCGCCGGGAGCGCAGGACGAGGAGGACTTCGTGTCGCGCTGCCTGCGCTGCCAGGAGTGCGTGCGCGCCTGCATGACCGGTTGCCTGGAACCCGCGGGTAGTGAATACGGGGCCGCCGTGATGTGGACGCCCCGCTTCAACCCCGCGCTGGCCAAGTGCGAGTTCGAGCTGTGCGGGAGGGCCTGCGCACGGGCCTGCCCGGTGGGAGCCATTCGCCGCCCGGCCGACGACGAGGTGTGCCTGGGTACCGCGCGCGTGGACCGGGGAAAGTGCATCGCCTGGGCGGAGGGCAAGGCCTGCCTGGTATGCCATGAACGCTGTTCCTACGGGGCCATAGAGCCCGATTCCCGGGGCCGGCCCCGGGTGGTGAAGAAGAGGTGCACCGGGTGCGGCGCCTGCCAGAACACCTGCGTCACCTGCCCGGACCCGGCCATAGTGGTCTACCCCCCAGAAAAAGGGGTCAGGTCTTGAATTTTGATACACCCGAGTACCGAAACCTCGATACCCGA
>JASEFK010000020.1:0-28418 GCA_030019255.1 Actinomycetota bacterium | reverse complement strand
ATGGCGGCCGAGGATCGACCATCAGGACCTGACATCCGAGTCTCAAAATTCAAGACCTGACCCCATGATAGAATAGGGGAGGCGTTTGACGAGGAAAGGGGTCAGGTCTTGAATTTTGATACACCCGAGTACCGAAACCTCGATACCCGATCCCTTGGAACAAAGCGATCCGGGATCATGGCGGCCGAGGATCGACCATCAGGACCTGACATCCGAGTCTCAAAATTCAAGATCTGACCCCATGGGGGAGAAAGGAGCGCCATGGACATGCGGACGGTGGCCGGCGAGTGCCTGGAGATGTGGAGGAATCCCTATCCCCACCTGGCCCGCCTGCGGGATGAGGGTGAGAGGCCAGTGGCCTTCTTCTGTTCCTATACCCCGGAGGAAATTTTGCACGCGGCGGGGCTCACCCCGGTGCGCCTTATGGGCGCCGTGCGCACCATAACCCACGCCGACGCCCACCTGCAGGCCTACTGCTGTTCCCTGGCCCGCACCGACCTGGACATGGCCCTGGCGGGGGAACTGGACTTCCTGGAGGGAGCGGTTTTCGCGCAGACCTGCGACACCATGATGCGCCTTTCCGACATCTGGCGCCGCAACACCTCCTTCCCCTTCCACGGGGACCTGGTGCTTCCCATCCGCATGGGGGAGGAGATCTCCCTGCCCTTCCTGGTGGAGGAGGTGCGCCGCTTTCGCAAGCAGGTGGAGGATTATCTGGGACAACGCATATGGGACGATGCCCTGGAGGAGAGCATCCACGTCTATAACCGCAACCGGCGGCTGGCGGACAGACTGTACCGGATGCGCCGCGAAAAACCGGGAGTGCTGGATGGCCTTATGGCCACCGCCTGCCTGGTGGCTGGGTTCTGGATGAGGCGGGAAAAACACAACGAGCTTCTGCACCAGATTATGGAAGACGCGGAGGCCGGGGAGGCGGGAGATACGGAAAGGCTCCCCCTGCTGGTCAGCGGGAGCGTCTGCGCCACCCCCGATCTCTACGAGCTCCTGGCCGAGCTGGACGCCGAGGTGGTGGACGACGACCTATGCTGTGGACACCGCTATTTCGACGCTTACGTCGACGAGAGCATATCCCCTGAGGAAGCCATCGCCCGCCGCTTGTGGCAGCGGGTCAACTGTCCGGCAAAGCATCAGTGCCTGGAGGACCGCGCGGAGCGCCTCCTCAGGCAGGTGGGGGACAGCGGGGCGCGGGGGGTGGTCTTCTTCCTGCAGTCCTTCTGCGAGCCGCACCTCTTCGACATCCCCTACCTGCGGAACCGACTGCAGGAGGAGCTTGGTGTTCCCTCCCTGGTCCTGGAGAGCGAGCTGCAGTCCTTCTCCCGTGGGCAGCTGCGGACCAGGCTGCAGGCCTTCCTGGAAACCATTCGGGGGGTGTGAGGCGGCGGCCTGCAGGCGGTGAGGGAGGTCGGAAAAGGCGGGCGCGGTGCCGGGCACGGGGGTTTAAGGGGGCGACAACGCGTGCGAGGCGTAAGGCATGATATGGGAAATTATTCCATGAAAAAATGAACCGCGTATACGTGATTGGTTCCAAGGAGGTTCGGGGATGAGCGCGGAGGAGCACAGGGAAGAGAGGGACAAGGAAGATAAGGAAAGGCGGCGCATCAAGTCCGGGGCGGCCATGCGGGACCTGATGACCAAATATTACATGGAAGCCAAGGCCGCCGAGGGGACGGACAGGCACATCGCCTGGATAACCAGCGGGGGGCCGGTGGAACCCCTCATCGCCTTCGGCGTCATCCCCGTTTACCCCGAGAACCACGGCGCCATGTGCGGAGCCGCCCACATGAACGTGGAGCTCTGCGAGGTGGCGGAGTCCCGCGGCTTTTCGCGGGACCTGTGCTCCTACGCCCGAGGGGACATCGGGAGCGCCATCACCAGGGGAGGGCCCATAGGAGGGCTGCCGCGGCCCACCTTCCTGGTGTGCTGTAACAACATCTGCAACACGGTGTTCAAATGGTACGAGGAACTTTCGCGTTTCTTCGACGTCCCTTTGTTCATCTTCGACACGCCCTTCGTTCGCGGCGATTTGCCGTCTCACCACCTGGATTACGCCCGCCGCCAGATGGAGGAGTACATTTCCTTCCTGGAAAGGATTACCGGCCGGGAGTACGACGAGGCTCGCTTCGTGGAGGTGGCGGCCAAGTCCCTCTACGCCTCCGGCCTGTGGGCGGAAGTGCTGGCCTGCAACCAGCATCGGCCGGCGCCCATGACCTGCTTCGACGCTTTCATCCTCATGGCCCCCATCGTCACCCTGCGGGGAACCCAGGAAGTGGTCGATTTCTACCAGGGCCTCCTTAAGGAGATGAGGGAGCGCGTGGAGCAGGGCATAGGTATACTCCCTTCCGAGAAGTACCGGCTGCTATGGGACAACATTCCGGTCTGGTACGAGATGCGCAATCTAGGGCGGCTTTTCATGGAATTAGAGGCCTGCCTGGTGGCGGACACCTACACCAGCGCTTGGACCTTCCAGGAAGTGGAAACCGAGGATCCCCTGGAGGCCATGGCCGCCATCTACACTGAGGTCTACCTGAACATCAACCTGGAGCGCATGGCAGACAAGATCGAGTCCCTAGCCCGGCGCTTTGAGGTGGACGGCATGGTCATGCACTCCAACCGCAGCTGCAAGCCCTATTCCCTGGGCCAGTACGACCTGGCCAAGGAGTTCACCCGGCGTACCGGTAAGCCCGCCCTGATCATCGAGGCCGACCATACCGACTCGCGCTGGTATAACCGTGCCGAGGTGGAGGGCCGTATCCGCGACTTCGTGGAGAACCTCCTGGCTGAAAGCGTAACCGCCTGACAGGGCGCCAGGGGCCGGCGGCATGGAAGAAGACGTATTGACCGGCCTTTCCGAGGAGGAGGCCGCCCGGCGCCTTAGAGAAGAGGGCCCCAATCTCATACCCTCCGCGGAGAGAAGGACTTCCACGCGCATATTCCTGGACATCCTCCGGGAGCCCATGTTCCTCCTCCTGGTGGGGGCGGGCTCCATCTACCTCCTTCTCGGTGACCTTCGCGAGGCCCTGGTCCTTTTGAGCTTCGTGGTCCTGGTCATGGCCCTCACCTTCGTCCAGGAACGGAGGACGGAGCGGGCCCTGGAGGCCCTGCGCAGCCTCTCCAGCCCCCGCGCCCTGGTGATCAGGGAGGGGAGGAAGTGTCGTATCGCGGGGGTGGAGGTGGTGCGGGGGGACATCCTGCTCCTCTCCGAGGGCGACCGGGTGCCCGCCGATGCCGTGGTGTTGGATTGCGTCAACCTCACGGTCGACGAATCCATGCTCACGGGGGAGTTCATCCCCGTGCGCAAGGTGCCTTGCGAGGGGGAGCCGCAGATGGGTATCCCGGGAAGGGAGGGGCAATCCTCCGTGTTCGCCGGCACCCTGGTGGTGGGGGGACGAGGGATAGTCCGGGTGCAGGCCACGGGTCCCCATACCGAGATGGGGAAGATCGGCAGGGCCCTACAGGAGATATCCCCCCGGCCCATCCCAATCCAGGAGGAGACCCGGAGCATGGTCGTGCGCCTGGCCTTCCTGGGTGTGGCGACCTGTCTCGCGGTCTTCCTGATCTACGGTTCCACCCGGGGAGACTGGTTGAAGGGCCTGCTGGTGGGAATAACCCTGGCCATGGCCCTCCTCCCGGAGGAGTTCCCGGTGGTGCTAACCGTCTTTCTGGCCCTGGGCGCCTGGCGCATGTCCCGCTACCACGTCCTCACCCGGCGCATCCCGGCCGTGGAGGCCCTGGGTTCCACCACCGTACTCTGCGTGGACAAGACGGGCACGCTGACCCAGAACCGCATGACCGTCACCCACTTGGTGGTGGATGACGAGATACTCAGGGTCGAGGATCTCACCGGCGACGACCTCCCGGAAAAATTCCACGAGCTCCTCGAGTTCGGGGTCCTGGCTTCGCAGAAGGACCCCTTCGAGCCCATGGAAGTGGCCATCTCCGGTATGGGCGGACGTGCCCTGGACGGCACCGAGCACCTGCACCTCGACTGGAGCCTGGAAAGGGAATACCCCTTGTCGGATGAACTGATGGCCATGAGCCATGTCTGGCGGTCCCCGGGCGGGGACCGGTACGTTATCGCCGCCAAGGGCGCGCCGGAGGCGGTGATGGACCTCTGCCACCTGGGAGAGGAGGAGAGGAACGCCGTCCAGGCCAGGATAGAGGAGCTCTCCGGGGAGGGGTTGCGCCTCCTGGGGGTGGCCCGGGCTGATTTCCGCAGGGAGGAACTTCCCCGGGACCAGCACGATTTCGATTTCCACTTCCTGGGACTCATCGGCCTGGAGGATCCGCTGAGGCCCGGGGTGGCGGAGTCGGTGGCCGAATGCTACCGGGCCGGTATGCGGGTGGTGATGATCACCGGCGACCATCCGGGAACGGCGCTGCGGGTGGCGGAAAGAGCAGGCATCCGGCACGACGGGGAGAGTGTCACCGGACCCGAGCTGGAGGGGATGGAGGAGGAAGAGCTGCGCCGCAAGATAGCTTCGGTGAACGTATTTTCCCGCACGGTACCGGAGCAGAAGCTGCGCTTGGTATGCGTCCTGCAGGAGCGGGGGGAGGTGGTGGCCATGACCGGCGATGGGGTGAACGACGCGCCTGCCCTGAAGGCGGCGGACATCGGGGTGGCCATGGGGGGCAGGGGCGCAGACGTGGCCCGGGAATCCGCCGACCTGGTGCTCCTGGACGACGATTTCCCCTCCCTGGTCCGGGCAGTGCGCTGTGGCCGGAGGATATACGAGAACCTCAGGAAGGCCGTGTCCTACATCATCGCCGTGCATGTCCCCATCGCGGGGATGACCCTGATCCCGGTCTTCTTCAGGCTTCCCCTGGTATTATCTCCCATCCACATCGCCTTCCTGGAGATCCTCATCGACCCTTCCTGTTCCCTGGTCTTCGAGGCGGAGCCGGAGGAGGAAGGCCTCATGGAGCGACCGCCGCGCTCCAGGACGGAGCGCCTCTTCAGCCGCCGCAACCTGGCCCTCGGGTTCCTGCAGGGGTTGACCGCCCTGGCCGCGGTGTTCACCGTGTTCCTCATCGCCTACCTGCGGGGCATGGAGGAGAGCGAGGTGCGGGCCCTGACCTTCGCTTCCTTGGTGCTGTTCAACGTGGCCCTCATACTGGTGAACCGTTCCTGGGAGAAGATGGTATGGCAATTGCGAGGCAGGAAGAACAGGGTAGCGCGGTGGATCGTCCCCGGGGCCCTGGCCATCCTGGCCCTGGTCCTCTACATCCCCACGCTCAGGAACCTCTTCGATTTCGCCCTCCTCTCCCCCGTGGACCTGGCCATCTGCCTCGGGGCGGGCATCCTGGGTGTGGGATGGTTCGAGGTCTTCAAAGCGGCGAAGGGGAGGAAGGCCGCTTCCGGGCCGGACGGGGATGATACCCGTAGGGGCGGGGAAAGCGGAGTGGAACGGTGATGACGGCCGGCCTCACCGGCTCCGGGGGGAGGGCAAAGACGGGGTGATGGTTCTCCACCACCCTGGTCACCTGGCTGATGTGCAGCCAGTTGGGGCCGTGCACCACGGGTTGCTTCTCGTTGACCTCCACGTAGATCTCGTCCAACCGGTCCACCACGTCCAGGTAGTTGGCAAACAGTCCCAGGTTGAGGTAGCCGTTCCTGTCCATGGGACCCGTCTGCGCCATGAGCTTGCGGTAACCGATGTCCTCCGTGGCCAGCCGGGTGACCTGGTGGAAGTGATAGGGGGTGTGGGTCGTCAGCCCCGCGGCCATGGCCGAGCGGTACCTGGACCGACCTCCGGTCGGTGGGGAAAAGCTCCATGTGTGCGGGATTCAGCGGGTGAGGACCTGCCCTGCCAGGACCTCCCGGTGGCAAGTGCCCTTCTCCAGCACCGGCTTGCCGTTGATGATCACGTACTCTATTCCCGACGGTTCCCGGCGGGGATGGTCAAAGGTGGAGTTATCCCTGATCTCCTGGAAATCGAAGACCACCAGGTCGGCGGCGGATCCCTTTTTAATCACGCCGCGGTCCTCGAGTCCGTAGCGGGAGGCGGCCATCCCGGTGCAGCGGTGGACGGCGTTCTCCAGCGAGTAAAGCCCTAGCTCCCGCACGTAATGCTGGATGATACGGGGGAAGGTCCCGTAGGCGGTCTGGGGCGGGGAGCCCTTCTCGGGAAAGAGGACGTCCGCCCCCACCGAGAGCTGGGGGTGCTCCTGCCCGCGCAGGAAGACCTTCTCCGACCACGGACGGGGAGGCATGCCCATGAGGAAGACCACGGACCCCTCTTCCTCGATGGTAAGATCGGCCAGGAAATCGAAGGGGTCCTTACCCGCTTCCCGGGCCAGGTCAACTATGCGTCGCCCCTCCAGGTGCCGGTTCTTCTCGCTTCCTACGGAGAGGATGGAGAGCATCTTCCAACCCAGGCACTTGATGTAGTTGGAGGCCCACGACCCCGGTTCCCAGTGGGGCCACCTGGCGGTGACCGTCTCCACGTCGCGCCTTATCCGGGCCCGCTCAACGGGGTCGCTCAGGCGCCTGAGAAGCGCGTCCGTCCCTCCTTCCAGGGCCCAGGGTGGATAGAGCTGGGTGACGGTAGTGTTGCCCATCACGTAAGGGATGAAGTCCAGTCCCACGTCCACCCCATCCTCCAGGGCTCGATCCACGATGTCGTAGGCCTTGAGGAGGACCCGGTTGGGAATCCCCGGGAGGGGAACGATGCGGTTGATCCTCTCCATCAAGCCGGCCACCTCGTAGACCAGGTCGGCCGCCCGTCCCAGGTTGGGCACGCACATGAAATGGCTGATCTGCAGGGAGGATCCGCTGCGCCGAGCTATCTCCACCGCTTCCTCCACGGCGCGGTCGAAGGTGTCGGTCAGGGAGCGCACGTGGGTCACGTAGCGGCCGTTGTATTCCCGGCTCACCCGGGCCAGCTCCACCAACTCATCGGTATGGGCATACATGCCCGGGAAGTAGGTGAGCCCCGTGGAGAAGCCGCGGCAGCCGGCCTCCATGTCCCGACGCACCAGGTCCTTCATCCTCTCCAGCTCCTCGGGCGTGCAGAAGCGAGCCTGGGAGCCCATGACCGCTATGCGTACGGGTCCGTGCGCCGAGAGGGGTACAAAGTTGATGGGGAGTCCCCGCCTCCGCAGCCATTCCAGGAACTCGCCCTGAGTCTCCCATTCCGGCTGGAAAGTACTGGAAACTCCCATGCTGCGCAGCGTGGAGCGGAAGAGGTCCCCGTGTTCCCGGGGCCAGGGGGCCAGGGACCAGCCGCAGTTGGAGACCACGCAGGTTGTGATGCCCTGCCTCACGTAGGGCTCGAAGATCTCCCGGTAGTCGTCCCGGATGACGTACAGTTCGTTATGGCTGTGGATGTCGATGAAACCCGGGGCCACCACTTTCCCCGCCGCCTCGATGGTCAGGGCGGATTCGGTGCCGGGCAGGTTTCCCACCTCAGCGATCCTACCGTCTTTCACCGCGACATCCGCCACCCGGGACGGCCCATCCGTCCCGTCCACCACTCGGCCCCCACGGATCAGGATGTCGAACATTTCCAAACCTCCTGGTTCCACGCCGCAAGGACGCTTCCTTCCGTATTCTAACCGCTCCGGATCGCTATCTACCATGTCTTCCGCACGGGACCATGCGTTTGCCGGGTCCCGGCAGCCTGAAGTCCTCGTGTACCGGACTTGTCCCGAGAGTTCTTTCACGGCCTCGGAAAACCCGCGAAGATACCTGAACGGCGGTGATCTCAGGTGCTGCGGATGAAGTCCACCACCACCGCGGCCAGTTCCTCCCCTTTGTCCTCCTGCAGAAAGTGGCCCGCTCCCTGGATGGTGACGTGATTCCGCCCCGCGGCGCCGGGGATGGAGGACTGCAGGAGGATGTCTCCGCCGCGGGTTATGGGGTCCCCGTCGCTGAAGGCGGTGAGAAAGGGCTTTTCAAACCGGCGCAGACTTTCCCAGGCTCTCCGGTTGTCCTCGGCCGCGGGGTCGTCCGGGGTCACCGGAACCAGGGAGGGGAAGATGCGCGCTCCCTCCTTGTAGCTTTCGTCCGGGAAAGGAGCTTCGTAAGCGGCCACCACCTCGGGCCGCAGGGTAGTCAGGCAGCCGGACTGGATGATCCTTCCAATGGGCAACTCGGGCACCTCCTGGGAGAATCTTCTCCAGTTCATGAAGGCCTCCCCCAGGGGATAGTCCCCGGTGGGCAGGCCGGTGTTGGCGGCCACCACGCGGGAGAAGAGTTCGGGCTGTTCCGCAACCAGCCGCAGGCCGATAAGCCCTCCCCAGTCCTGGCAGACCAGGTTGATATCCTGGAGCCCCAGCCGCATGAGCCACTCCCGCATCCATACCACGTGGCGGCGGTAGCTGTAATCCTCGCGCCTGGCAGGCTTGTCCGAGCGTCCGAAACCCACCAGGTCGGGGGCCACGGCCCGAAAGCCGGCCTTCACCAACACTGGGATCATCTTCCGGTAGAGGTAGGACCAGGACGGCTCGCCGTGGAGCATGAGCACAACCTCTCCTTCCGGGTCCCCTTCGTCCAAGTAGTGGATGCGGAGGGAGCCGCCCTCGCCGTCGGGGACCTCCTGGTAATGGGGCTGGAAGGGATAGCCCGGCAGGTCCTGGAACCTTTCCTCGGGAGTGCGCAGTATATCCAAGATCCCTCATCTCCTCTCTTTTCCGGATTTCGTCCATCGTTTCCCGGCATTGCGGGTTTCCCGTGGGTCGGCGATCATTCCATGCTTGGCCGCATAAACTTCTCATCCCCCGTCTTGCATTGCCTGTTTTTTCACCGCCCCCGGTTCCGGGCGATTGATGATGACCGTTACGTTACTCCGGCTTGACCGGGGAGTTATCGCTCGGCACATCCCCG
Organism: Actinomycetota bacterium; assembly: GCA_030019255.1. Taxonomy (NCBI): domain Bacteria; kingdom Bacillati; phylum Actinomycetota; species Actinomycetota bacterium. The sequence goes on along the minus strand of JASEFK010000020.1, from coordinate 19,573 downwards.
GTGTCCTCTGCGGGACGAGGTCCTGATCTCAGTTGCATTCGCCCCGTTGCCCACAGGAGTTGCCGCTCGGGGAGCCATCGGTATCCTCCGCCGGCCGAAAATAACCTTTTCCCAGGGCTCGGAAATATTGTAGATCACCCGCACATTCGTTGCATGTAGGTGATGAAAAATCACGCGCCTTAATTTTCCCCATCCTTATCCCGGTGGTCTGGCCTTTCCGTTCATAACCCACGAGAGAAATGGCTATACGCCAGAACGAATAAGAGATACCGCGGAGGTAAGCGATTCAATGCGGGCGGGTTGAATCCCTCGTGTTTCCATGAAAGGGATAAACCGCCACGGGGAGCAAACCCTGTAAAGTCCTCTTTAACGGGAGGAAGAGGTCGTTTTGGTGTCCGCGTGTCAGGAATTTCGATTGACGTATTCATGTTTGACGGCGGCAAAAGGACGCTTGGTCGGCCGGCTGAGACCGGAACCGTCGGAAAGAGATCGGTCGTGGTGTTATGATTTAGTCACCTGCACCAGGGGGTTGCGATGGTGGTCGAAGAACGGAACAGCGGAGGTGATAAACATGGCTTACGCCTATGGTACCAAAGAATGGGAGGAAGCATTCGATGGGTTGGTGAACGACCTGATGGAAATTGAAAGGCCCCCTTTCATCATGGGCACGCCGGCCTGGATAGGGCATTACCAGAAGCTCATCCGGGAGGACGAGGTCTACCGCGGGTTGGCCAAGGGCTGGGAGGGATCGGTGGTCATCCACATCCTGCCGGAGCCGACGGTGGGCTTGAAAGACGACATGTACCTCATGCTGGACTTGTGGAATGGGGAATGCCGCTCCGTGCGCCTGGTCCCCAGGTCGGTGGGTGAAGCCGGGGACTACGTGCTCACCGCGGATTATCATCGCTGGAAGCAGGTGATGACTGGGGAATTGGACGCCACCAAGGGGATGATCCAGGGCAAGATCAAGCTCAAGGGAAACCTTCCCACCATCGTCCGCTACGCCAAGGCGGCCACCCGCCTCACCGAGCTGGTGGGTATGGTGGACACCATCTTTTTGGACGAAATGTCACCGGAGGAGGTGGAGGCCATCAAGCCCTGGGTGGATTTCTTCAGGGAGGAGTTCTCCCTTTCCGCCTGAGCCCGCCAACCACTTTACGATGGGGAAGAATGCCGCAGGGAGCTAGTTCTCCCAGCGGGGTTCGTGTGCTCTGGCTCCTACATTCGAGCAGCGGAACGCCCCTCCTCTCGGGAAGGCAACATTTCCCATCCCGTTTCCCGCCCAGGGCCGGTTGTATTAGAATCGATGCGAAGGGAGGGAATGCCGGTAAACAAGGGAGTGATGGGGGATGTTCTGCAGGGGTGATTCTATCTCTATCCCGGTAGGGACCCGGAGCACGGGAACCTTCATCCTGAGCGTATTTCTTTCCTTCCTGCTGGTCATGGTCCCACTAACAGGAGTCCTGGGCAGCCAGGCTGCGGGGCCGGTAACGGCCACGGCGGGGGAGTTCAACCCCGAAGGTTCCCTTCCCGAGGCGGCCAAGCGCATCAACCAGCTCATCTATCCCACGTTCGGGTTCCCCGCCATCGTGCCGCGGGGCTCCAGGCTGGTCATCGAGTGGGACTGGCGCAAGGGGTTGTCCGGCGCCCCCCGGCCGGATATCGAGTCGGTGAACCGCCCCGAGGACTGGGAGGTCTGGGTGACCACGGCGGTGGCGGCCAACGTCCAGAACTACGACGGCACCGTCCCCGGCTCTCCGGAAGACCCCCCGCCCCAGTGGTACCGCCTGGGAGGGTCTTCCTACGGGACTTACCCGCACCCGGTGCACACGGTGGTCAACACCCGGCGGCTGAAAGTGTCGGGGGTGACGCGGGGGTACAGCCGGCGCTGGCCAGAAATCTTCGGCCAGCCCGCCTTCGAAGTCGACCACATTGAGGTGGAGGTGCCCCTGGACGTGCCCCTGGACCTCTACGACCTCCACGTGCGCTGTGTCTCCGACCGCGTCGACCCGGCCTTCCGCATGGCCGACCTTCAGCCGCACGCCCTGCAGGTGATCGATTCCTACCGTGACGACCTGAAGATCGTACACATCACCGACACCCACGTCTACGGGCCGGAGATAAGGAACGGACTGAACCTGGATTACAACTCCTTCGAGCTGCGGGAGCCCCGCCCCGGAACGCCTGACCGCTTCGACCTCTCCGTCTTCGGGTACCCGGGTTTTCCCATGGACCTGGACGGCGATGGCAAGACGAACGAGGGAGCCATCTACCTGCAGGAAGAGCTGCAGGCCATCAACCTCATGGACCCTGATTTCGTGGTCTTTACGGGGGACGCGGTCTATGCCCAGAAGAACTTCAATACCTATCCCAAGGACACCTGTTTGTGGGGAGACATCAACGGTGACCCGGGCAGCGAGTACCGCTTCGAGTACACCTGGTGGTACGACGAGCTGCTGGCCCTCAATGTGCCTGTGTTCTGCGTCCCCGGGAACCACGACGGCTACTGCTGGGACGGGCATGCCCTGGAGCATGACGACGGCCAGGAGATCTGGCAGGACCTCTTCGGTCCCCTCTACTATTCCTGGGATTACGGGGACATGACCTTCCTGGCGGTGAACACCCTGGACTGGGAAAAGGTGGACGCCGATGGCCCGGAGCCCTTCCTGCCCGAGGACACCAATCCCCTCCTCTGGGCCCTGGCCACCACCCTCTTCCCGGAGATGGCCTGGGACTACGACGACCGGAACGGGTTCCTGGCGGATTTTACCAGTATATTCCTCCCCCTCAAGGTCATCATCCCCCACAAGTGGCACGGCCAGTTGAGAGGGGACGGCGACCCCTGGGAGTGGGAGCCCTGGCCCTGGGGGCCAGACCCCGACGGTGACGGTTTCACCGGGCAGCTGGCCTGGGTGGAGCGGGAGCTGCAGCGCGCCCAGGCGGAGGGCAAGAAGCTGAAGGCGGCCTTCATGCACCACGATCCGCTGCGCCCGGCGGGATCTCCACCGGAGACCTTCGCCAACGCCAAGGAGTTCGGGCTGGTGGAGCTGGCGGCGGGGGAGGGGGAAGGGTCCCAGGCCCTCATGTACCTGCTCCGTAAGTACGAGGTCGCCTTCGTGGCTTCGGGACACACGCACAGCGACGCCATCAACCGCGTGCCCTGGTCTCCCTACGGGAGTTCCCCGGGAGAAGTGGTATGCATCAACACCACCGGGGCGGAGATTCCCGTGGATGGTAAATCATTCCTCCTGGACCGCACCGTGGAGGGATACGCGGGCTACCGCCTGATAACCATCCGCGACGGCCGCCTCTCCGGATGGGGGTTCGCGGGAGCGGAGGGCGACCCCGACCGCAAGTGGTCCATCCCCGGCTGGGAGGGACTGCAGGTGGGAGCCGGCGAGGTGAACGACTATGCGAAATACCGTTCCGGAAGGCCGGTCCTGCAGTGGATGGAGCAGGAGGATTCCGAAAATCCCGCCTATTCCCGCTCACCCCTGAAGAACGGGGAGGGCACCTTCGACCGTCCCCTGCCGCTGAACCGCACCGGTCCCTACAGCCGGGTAACCTGCAGGATAAGGAACACGTTGAACCAGCCGGGGGCCGTCCTTGACCTCACCGGGTGCCGCTTGGAGATCCCCATGATGTACCTCCGCGGGGGAGCTTATTATGCGGTGGGCAACGGCCGCATCTTGGAGCAGTACGATGCCGATTCCGGGGAACGCATGGTGGTGGTTCTAGCCGACGTGCCGGGAGGGAGCGTGCTCCCGGTGGAAGTGTACGTGGCTGGGAGGGACCGGCGCGGGCCGGTGGTGGAGGAGGCCAGGATCAACGATGGTGGGGGCACCACGGACCGCCTGGAGGTGACGCTCGTTTTCCGGGCCCATGACCGGGGAGCGGGACTCATGGACCTCCGCGTGTCCAACCGGCCGGACTTTGCAGGCTCGAGATGGATACCATGCCGCGACGGGCAGACCCTGGCTCTCCCGTGGAGGCTGGAGGAAGGGCCACCGGGGTGGCGCCATGTCTATGTGCAGTTTCGGGATGCCGCCATGCCGGGCAATCTGCGCACCGTGAGGCTCAGGGTCCGCTACCTTCCGCCTTCCTGATCCGTTGGGGCGGTTGGATTGCGGGGACAGAAGGTAATCGAGCAGGATGAAAGACCGTGGCCCAAGGAGGTGACATGCATCCGCTGGAGACCATAATGAATCCCGGGTCCATCGCCTTCTACGGCGCCTCCAACAACCCGCTGAAGATGGGGAGCATGCAGCTGGCCAACCTGCTGGAGAGCGGGTTCGAGGGAGCGGTCTACCCGGTGCACCCCACGGAGGAGAGAGTCATGGGGCTGCCCGCCTACAGGAGCGTCGCTGAGATCGGCCGCCCCGTGGACCTGGCCCAGCTGGTCCTGCCTACCGAGCTGGTGCCTCGCATCCTGGAGGAGTGTGGGAGAGCCGGGGTGCGCCGGGCGATCATCATCTCCGGGGGCTTCAAGGAGGTGCAGGACGGCAGGGGGCGGGAGCGGGAAAGGGCCCTCAAGGAAATCGCTTCCAGGTACGGCATCCGCTTCCTGGGTCCCAACTGCGTGGGGGTCATGAACCGCCTGCATTCCCTGAACACCACCACCATTCCCGAGCCTCCCTTCGGGGGCGGCATAGCCATCGCCTCCCAGTCGGGTGCCTATACCTCCATGCTCAACCCCTACCTCAGGGCGCAGGGGATGGGAATATGCCAGACCATCAGCGTGGGCAACGAGGCCGACCTGGACCTCGTGGACTGCCTGGAGTATTTCCAGGAGCAGGATGAGGTGCGGGCGGTGGGGCTCTACGTGGAGACCGTGCGCCGCCCGGAGAAGTTCATCTCCGTGGCCAGGGAGACCGCGCTTCGTAAGCCGGTAGTGGCCGTCTACGTGGGCGGCACGGAGGCCGGTTCCCGCTCCTCCCTCTCCCACACCGGGGCGGTCACCGGCCCGGACGAGCTCTACGACGGGCTTTTCCGGCAGGCGGGGGTGATCAGGGCGGCGGACATGGACGACATGCTGGACATGCTGTGGGCCCTTTCCACCCTGCCGACGCCGCCCGGTCCCCGCGTGGCGGTGGTGACCAATTCGGGGGGCCCGGGCACCTCGCTCGCCTATCACTTGGAGAAGGCAGGCCTGGAAGTACCCCTTTTCTCGCCTGCCCTGCAGGCCAGGCTCAAGGAGATGACCGGCCCCCTTACCTCGGTGATCAATCCCGTGGACATCACCTTCGAGACCAACATCGCCATCTACAAGCAACTGGTGGAGGAGGCCTTCCGCTCGGGGGAAGTCGACGGGGCGGTGGTGTACGGGATTTTCGGGGCCGCGGACATGGGGACCAACCTGAAAAAGCGGCTTCCGGAACTGGCCCCCATGGAGGATGCCTGGGACGAGCAGTTCCTCGCCTTTCTCCCGCGACTGGCGGAGGTTCCCTCCGAGCATGGAAAACCCCTGGTGGTCATGTCCTTCCTGGGGACCGCCAGCCGGACCATCCGCTGCCTGGTGGAGAACGATCTTCCGGTCTACTCCTCGGCCTCGCGTTGCGCCCTGGCTTTGCGCAGCCTGCTGGATTACCGGGAAATCAGGACCTGGCTGGAGGAGATGCCTTAGCCAGTTACCACGACGAACGCCACTGCGCTTTCCGTTGCCGTCAGCGGGTCGGTTCTATCTCTTTGAAGAGCTCCTCCATGGCCTTTTCCATCTCCGCCTCGGACTCGGGGAGGGAGATCCTCCAGGCTCCATCCTCGGTCACCAGGATCATGTTGAATTTCAGCTCCGACTCGAAGGCCTTGAGCTTGAGGGTCAGCGGGACCCAGGCCTTATCTCCGGAGATGTCGGGGTGGCCGACGGAATAACTGTCTATGCTCTCCGAAAACCCCTCCACGAGCTGAGACTTGTCGCCCACTTCCGCCTGGCTTTCCCGGTCCAGGAGCTTGAAAGCCGTGTCCGCGTCCTCCGCCAGGGAGGCCTCGATGAATTTCACCACCACGGTATCCGGACCGCCGATGACCTCGGCCTTCTTGCCGCAACCGGGCAGGACCAGGCAGCCCAGGATTGCCAGGGCAGAAAGGGTGATAGCGAAGAACAACCTGAGCTTCAAGACACCTCTTTTCCTTGGCCTGCTTTGACCCTAAGTCAATCGTCCTACATTCAAGAATGATATATCCCTCCTGGTTTCATTTCAAAGCGTTGCGGGATAAATTGAGACGAAATGCCGGTTTTTCGGTATGGGCAACCACGGCATCCCCTTCCGGGGGAGAGCCCTCGATCCTTATCTGCGGGACCGGTTTCGCGGGTGGGAGGATAAGCAAAGTGCATCGGGCCGTCTCCGGTCGGCCATCCGGTGCTTCATCCTCGCGCCGGGAACACCCTGACCGTGGCCAGGGGGGAGGACATGGCAAGGTACACCCGGCCTCCGGAAACGGGGAGTTCCTTCATCTCCCTTTCCCGGGCGTCACAAAGAAAAGCTTCCTCTATATCCATGTCCTCCCGGAAGAGGGTCACCTCGCGGAGACCGGGAAAGGGGGAATAAAGGCGGACGATATACCCCTTTCCACGGAGAGGTCTTTTGACCGCCGCCACCATCACCTCTTCTGGGATCGTTTTCCAGTGCAGGGGCTGGGCGGAAGGGCTTTCCCCCAAAGCCACCTTCAGGCAGGCATTGAGCGACTCCTCGCCTTCATTTGCGGGGGGCAGCAAGAGGGCGTATTCAATGACCTGGACGCCTCGTTCTGGGCCTGATGCCGGGAAAGAAAGGAGGGGCAGGATCCCAAAGACCCGCTCCCTGGAGGCGTTGCGCATGACTGCAAGTTCGAACCCGCGATCAGGGCCATAACCCACGCAGGACGGTACGCCCGGAAGAAAGGCAACATCCCAGCCTCCGTCTTCATCCTCGGGAATCACCAGTCGGCCGGCCGCCCAGAAGGTGGGTTCGTAAAGCTTTACCGAGGTACGCCTCACCAGTCCTCCGTTGACCTCCATGAGGAGGCACGAGACGTTCCTGGCAAGGGGGAAGCGAACCGTCGCGGTACGATGGTCGGCGACGCGCCCCTCCAGCCGCATCTCAAGCAGCGGCGATCCCTGGCGACACCATATCCTCCTTACTACCCGCAGCCCATCCAGCTCGGCGATGACCTCTATCCGGAGGAAATCCTCTCCTTCCGTAACCCGCACGGCCGCTTCCCAGTCCGAGCTGCATTCCCTCTCCCGGAAGGCACCCCCAAGGAACTCGTGGCCCATGCGCCAGAGTCCGCCGCCGTCGCGGTACAGGACCACGTCGTTCCCGGGTCCGCTGAGCACCTCGGAGCCCCTTTCCAGGTCCGCCAGCCGGGAGATGCATCCCCCGCGGCGGCGGTCGATCTCCAGCATGTAACGCGAAGTTTCCACCCGCAGAATATCATCCATTATTTTCCAGATTGGACGAAGGCGTGCGGTTTCACGTTCCGAGACAATGGCCTTTCTTCCGGATGGGCGAGACGTGGTGGCGTCCTTTTGAAGGTCGGATGTTGCGGGAACCGCCTCGCTGGGTTCGCCGGCGAGGATCTCCTCCAGGATCTCCCGTGCCTCCCTTCCCCACCGCAGCAGGAGTGGTTTCTGCTCCCTTTCCCATACCCGGGCCGGCGCGGTTCCGGTTATGAAGTCGTGGTGGTTGGCCATGAGCGCGCGGTCCCACAAGTCCCGCAGCCTGCGCCAGAGGGCTTCGTTCCGATCCCCGTCTCCCTTGAACTCGCGCTCCACGAGCAGCTTCTCTGCCGCCACCAGGCAGCGGACCACCGAATCCCATAACTGCTTAACCTCCGGCCGGGACAGGTAGAAGCCCATGAAGTAAGGGTTGGGATCCAGGCGCACCACGGGGAGGCGGGAGCGGTGGGCGGAGACCAGGTCCAGGTAATCCTCGAGCGAGGCGTTCACGACGAAGACACCGGTTTCCGGGTAGGCGATGCGGTTGTATTCCTCCAGGACCTCGACCAGGCGAGGCAGGGGATCGTTGAAATCCAGGCCGATAGGGCAGAACATGTACGGGGTGGGGGAGAGGGGTTCGAGCTGCCGGATGAAGCGGAAGATCTTGCGCAGGGATCGCTCTAAGTCCGTGGAGCGGGAAGGCAGCCCCACCTTCAACCCCATCCAGCGGGCCACCCCTCCGTGGATAAGGGTGTCCCCCTGCCCGTAGGTGAAGGGATTGAGGTGACAGAGGATCTCTTCGCCGTTCGCGTCCCTCCAGGTGAAATCGGCGCTGCGCTTTTCCCGCAGGAGCAGGTGGGCGCTGGATCCGGGAAGAGGGTAATGTCCGGGACGCCGGTAATCCGAACCGGGGAAGAGGAGTCCGTCGATCCGACTGAAGGCGGCGTATTCAAAGCCCATAGCTTTAAGCAGGGTAGGAAGGTTGGGACTGTTCCCGAAGTTGTCGGGCAGGTAGGCCAGGCGCGGTTCCTGGACCATGCCGTTTTCCCGCAACCACTCCTGTCCGTGAAGGTAGTCCCTGAATAGAGCCTCCAGCGGTGGAAGGATGGTGTCCGGGGTGTTTATACCGCTGCCGCTGAGCCGAATACGCCCGCTGTTGACCCATTCCCTTATCGTTTCCCTGTTTTCCGGGTTTCTTTCCCAGTACAAGCGGAGGAAGAAGACGGATTCCAGGCTGTATACCCGTTTCGGTTCCCTCTTGAGCCAGTAGATCATCCGGTCCAGGATCTTCTTGATACGCAGGCGGTAATATTCCTCGCTGGTCAGGAGCCAATCGGGATCCCAGTGGCTGGATTCGGCGAAGACCAGGACCTTGGCCGCGCTGGCGGGAATTTCCAGCTTTTCCCTGATCTCCTTCTCCTTTTCTCGCCTACTGGACATGTCTTACCACCCTCAGTCTCGGTGCGGGACAAAATGTTAATCGATCATTCGTCCTCTTGCACCTGGTGATATGATAACCGACGCCCGGGCATAGTTTGCCTTCTCCCTGGAAAAGAGAATAATATTTGGTTTGGCATTGTTCCTTCGCGAAGTTCGCTTGCAGGGAAGAGGGCTGCGAAACCGGGCAGGAGGAGGGATGGCGCTATGCTCAAGGAAGGCTGGCCCAAGGACGGCGTGATAGACGAGTGGTTCGAGGGGACGCTGGAAACGGCCTACGCCAGGAGGTACCCGAACCTGCTGGCCATTTTCAAGGAAGGGCTTGCCAGGTACCCGGACCAGGAGATATTCATCTTCCCCACCCTGAACCAGAGATACACAAGACGCCGTCTCGACGAGGTGGTGCGCAAGGTGGCCGCCTCCCTCAAGGAGGATTACGGCATCACCAAGGGGGACCGGGTGGCCATGATCCTGCTCAACAACCCCGAGTTCTGCATCAGTTACCTGGCCATCGCCGCCGTGGGCGCCATCTCCGTGGTCATCAACGCCAGGCTGGAGACGGATGAGCTGGCCTACCAGCTGCGCGATTCCGGGGCCCGCCTGGTCATCGTGGAAAACGAGCTCTACGAGAGGGTTAAACCACTTCAGGGAAAGCTGGAGAACCTGGAGACGGTGGTCACCACGGGCGACGAGGGAAGGGAAGGCACGGTGCCCTTCAGTGTGCTCCTGGCCCACGAGGCCCCGCCTTACATCGACGTGGAAGTAGGCGAGAAGGATATTTGTAGCATATGCTATACTTCCGGCACCACGGGACGCCCCAAGGGGAGCATCATCACCCACCGCAACGTGTGCACCAACGCCCAGGCCCTGCTGAGCTGCATGCCCTACCTCTTGCCGGAAAAATATACCGTGGACGACATATACCGGATTAAGCAGATGATATCCGTGCCGCTCTTCCACGTCACCGCCCTGCACACCCTTTTCAACCTCTGCCTTCTGGGCGCCTCGGCGGTGGTGCTGCCCGTTTTCCAGGCGGACCAGGTCATCGAGAGCATGATCGAGGAGGAAGTCAACTTCTTCGTGGGCGTGACGGCCATGTTCTGGCTGCTGCGCATGCAGCCCAATTACCAGAAGCTGGTAGAAGCTGGGCACCTGGAGGTCATGTTCCAGGGCGGCTCCCCCATGCCCCCGGAACTGGGGGAGCTCATGCTCAGGGATTTCCCCAACGCCAAGATAGGAAACGGTTTCGGGATGACCGAGACCACCTCCATCGGGGCCGGATCGCTTCTCCCCCCGGAGCAGGTCATCAAGAGGGGTTCCTCCATCGGCTGGCCCACTCCGCCCACCCTCTTCAAGGTGGTGGACGACCAGCTCCGGGAGGTCCCGGTGGGTGAGCCGGGGGAGCTCCTGATAAGCGGCGCGGGGGTCTGCCGCGGCTACTGGAACCTTCCCGAGAAGACCAGCGAGAGCTTCGTGGTGGACTCCGAGGGGCGCAGGTGGCATCGCTCCGGGGACGTGGTGGTCAAGGATGAGGAGGGCTTCTACACCATCGTGGACCGCAAGAAGGACATGATCCTGCGGGGCGGGGAGAACGTCTACTCGGTGGAGGTGGAGAACCTCATCCTCACCAACCCCAAGGTGCTGCAGGCGGCGGTGGTGGGGGTTCCCGATCCCGTCCTGGGGGAGAAGATAAAGGCGGTGGTCTTCCCCATGCCCGGCCATTCCCTGAGCCCGGAGGAAGTGGTGGAGTTCTGCCGGGGAAAGATCGCCGACTACAAGGTACCGGACTACGTGGTGGTCTCGGAAACCCCACTCCCCATGAACCCGGGCGGGAAGATCATCAAGGACCGCCTGCGCGAACTCTAAAAGACCCGCTTCTCCATGGGACGTGAGCAGGGCATGGAAAGGCCGGCCTCCGCGGGTGATCAAGCGTGCGCGTCAGGGAGCACGGAAACGGTTCGAAGGCGGAGGCCGGCCGACGGTCCGGAGACCGATATTTCAGGGCATCAGGTTGGCGAGCGAAATGGCGAAGGACATGTCCCCGTCTAGCTTCACCTTGCCCTGCATGAAGGCCATGGGCCCACTCAACTCCCCGGTGGCCATCTTGGCGAAGTCCTGCGAGGAGGCGGAGATGGTCACGCTGGGAGAGTCCGCCCCGTTGAACCTGATGGTCACCGGGAGGGTCCAGTTCCCGGGCATCCCGATCTCCAGGGTCACCGTGCCCTTGGCCCCGACTACCGCGTCGTATTGCTTACGCCCGGTAAAGGAGCTCACCATGTCCACAAGGGGACGGATAACCTCCTCGGGGATAGTGACTTCGAGCATGGGGTTTTCCAGTCCACCGGGATGCACGGTGATCTCCCTGGCGTCCTTGATGGAGATGCCATAAACCAGGCTCTTCTCCCCCTTGAGGACCAGTTGCACGGAGAAGTCAGTGCCCTCCATGTCGGGAATGGGCTTCTCCTGCAGCCGCTTGGAGACCAGGCCGGGCACGTAGGATTCCACGTATTCCTGCAGAGAGATGGTGTTCTCAGCCATGGATAAACCCCCTTGATCATTCCCTGGGATATACGGCCGGAACGCGATCCCGCTCGAAGCTCTTTCCGCTTACTCACTTCCCGCGGGGGGCGGCGTACCACGGGTCGTGGTCGCGATCGACCGTTTCCCCTGTCGGTTCGCAGTAAACCAACCTTTTCCCCTCTAGGCGCCGCAGCGCCCGCAAAATCTCTTTGCGGCTCAGGCCGAGGGATTCGGACAGTTCGTCCACATCCGCCCCGGGGCACTCCTCCAGGTAGGTGAGCACGCTCAGCGCGTTCTTCTTGAGCTCGTGCACCCTCTGGCGCCCCTTCTCCGTGAGGCCGATCTTCTCTAGGCTCCTCACCTCCTTTCGCGCCGCCAGGAAGGCGTCGAGGTCCTCCTGGGTGATGATGTACTTCTTCCCGACGCGAGCCGCCTTTAACTCCCCTTTGCGGATATAGTGCCTCACCGTCTGGATGTTGACCCCCAGACTCTTGGCCACCTGGTAAGTGCTCATATAGTTTTTCAAATCGCCTCCCGGCCTGTGCAAGGGTTGATGACCAAATGATATGTATACCTGATATATATGTCAATATTATTTTACGTTGTGATAAATTCGCGCAAATATTCCTTCGCCGTGGGGTTCCCCCTATGTGCGAGGGGACGTAGCGGGCATGGCGTCCACGTAAGCGATAGTTTCGGCGGTTGCGATTGACGGTTTTTCTCCGGGCCGTTGATGGTCCGCGCCGGTCTTGATCGAGAACGACGGAGCGTGAAAAGAGGGCGCGGTGAAAGTAATTCAGTCGTTGACCAGGGAGAGGGCGCGCATGGCCCGGGCCGTGGAAGGATATACCAGCACACCCCGGGAGAGGAGCCTGTCCCTCAGGCGGCGGGAGAGCTCCTCCAGGGCCATGTCCCGGGGGCCCAGGGCCCGCGAATAGAGGACCAGGATCACCGGCTTGCCCGTTTCCCGTCTCACCCTGACCAGTATCTCCGCCGCTTCCTCCAATCCCGTGTCCCCGAACAGCCCGTGGGCGAAATTCAGGGCCAGGTCGAAGACCAGGACGTCGGTGGTGGGATTTAGCGCCGCCTCGCGCATGGCGGCCTCGAAGACGGGTAGGTGGGTTAGGGGGGTGCCGATGTCCAGGGGATTGCCCACCGAGGACCCGGGGTAGACGAGTATCTCGCGCAGGCGCCGCTCGGTGTCCGCGTGGAGGAGTGGAACCTCCAGGCCCTCCGCCTCCGCCAGGTCGCCGGCGTAAGCGCCCAGCCCCCCGCCACCGCCGGAGATGAGCATCTTCCTTCCCGGCCTTCGCCCCAGGTGCTTCAGGGCCAGGAGCACGTCGCATAACTCGTCGACCCCGGAGACCTCGATGACCCCGCACTGCCTGAAGAGCCCTTCCCAGAGGGCGGAGGAACCCGCCAGGGAGCCGGTGTGAGAGGCGGCGGCCCGCCGGGAGGATTCCGACTTCCCCACCTTCCACATGACCACGTCCTTGTGGGAGGCCGCCTCCTTGAGGGCCTCGAAGAACCGTCGGCCGTCGGAGGTCCCTTCCAGGTAACCGGAGATGATCTGCGTGGCCGGGTCCAGTGTGAAGTAGCGCAGTAGGTCCACCTCGCTCAAGTCGGCGCCGTTCCCGTAGCTCACCACGGCGCTGAAGTGGATACCCAGGTCCCCGGCCAGGCGCACCACGTGGGCGGAGAAACCACCGCTCTGGGAGATGAAGGCCACCTCCCCCGGGACGTCGCTGAAATCGTGCCCGGGCAGAAGGGTGAGGCGGTTGCGGGGGTTGTAGATGCCGAAGCAGTTGGGCCCGATGATGCGGAAACCGCCGCCACGGGCGATGGAGACCGCCTCCCTCTCCAGCTCGGCTCCCTGTTCCCCCATCTCCCGGAAGCCGGCGGCCAAAAGGACCACTCCCTTGACACCCAGGCGGGCGCATTCCCGCAGGATGTCCAGGGAGCGGTAGGCGGGGATGGCGATGTATACCAGCTCGGGCACCTCGGGGAGGGAGGCCAGGTCGGGATAGCAGGGATGGCCCATGATCTCCTTTTCCCCGGGATTGACCAGGTACACGGGCCCGTTAAAACCGAAGGACAGTTGGGAAGCGGTGAAGAGGGATCCGAACTTAAAGGGCTTCCCCGAGGCTCCCACGATGGCCAGGGAGCGGGCGTTGATGATGGCGTCTATTTCCGCGAAGTCGAATTCCAACCTTACCACGTCCTTCCTGCGTGGTTAGATTATAACAGTATTGAGCTGGGGCAGGACGGACATAGGTGGTCTCGATGGCCAAGGCGCCCGGGATCCGGGATTAGCGCGGATCCGCCACCATGCCGATTGGCGATTCATGATTTACGAGCTTCGGGACCGCGTCCCTGCAGTATTGCGCCGTTGACCCTGCCATTTACTCATCGTGGCGCGGTGATGACCTTCCAGCTTGGAACCCCGAGCCTTGACTTCTCCGGTGGTCCCATGAATTACCTTTTGTGTTGCCGACGCCTAAGACGCGGGTATCACCCGCCCGTGTTATAATTCATCCATGGCTGAGCGGCTGCATTTCATGGACCTCACGGGGCCGGAGATCGATTCCCTGGACCGCGAGTGGACGGTCTTCGTCATGGCCCTCAGCCCCCTCGAGGTGCACGGACCCCACCTTCCCCTGGGCACCGACGTGTGGGTGGCGGAGGAGGTGCGGGACCGCGCGCTGGCGCGGCTGGAGGAGAGGAACCCGCGGCTCCGCTTCGTGCTCCTGCCCTCCTTCTGCCTGGGAAGCGACACCATCCCCGGGTCGGTGGAGGTGGACAGCCGGGCGGTCAACCTCCTCCTGCGGGGCATCGCCGGCTTCCTGGCCCGACGCGGCTTCCGCTACCTCCTGGTGGTGGACAACCACGGCGGGCCGCGGCACCAGATAGCCACGGCCAAGGCGGTGCGCAGGCTGTACCAAGAGCGGGGCTTTCACATCGTGGCGCCCTTCCTCTCCTTCTACCGGCGCATGGTGGAACTGGATCCGGGGCTCCTTTCCCGCCTGGGAGCCGGGCCGGGGGCCTGCGGCGACGCCCAGGATTGCCACGCCGGTCTTAACGAGACCTCGCTCATGCTCCGGGCCCACCCGGAGAAGGTGAGGCCCTCCTGGAAGGAACTGGGAAGAATTTCCATTAACCCGAGGCGATGGCCCGGCATCCTTTTGGGCTCGGCCGGAAAGGTGCTGCGACGCCTGGGCCGCGAGGAGCTAGGAAGGGATCTCTCCTACGTGGGCCTGATGCTCTGCTGGGTCACCGAGAAGCGCCCTTCCAATTACATAGGCGAGCCCCGCGCCGCCTCTCCCGAGGCGGGGGAGCGCATGCTGGACGCCTTCGCTGACGAGGTGGCGGAGCGCCTGGAGGCCGCCCTGCGGGGCGAACCTCCCTACCACACCCCCCTGGGGTGGAGCCTGCGCTTCCTGGAGCCCAGCCGCTGAACCCGGCCGACTCGCTCCCCTTCAGGGGATTTCGGCCACCCTCCTCCACCCGGTTTCCCTCGACCTGAACCGGGATCTCTCCTGGTCCGCAGACCGGGAATCGAGATCTCGAAAGGGGTAGTGCATGCATCTTCCCGGCATGAAATGGAAAACAATGCAATTTTCATTGCCTTTTCCCTTTTCTTGTTCACCCCGTCGACCCCAGGTCACTGGCGCCCTTCCGCGAGGACACGAAGGATGCGGGCCAGCTCCTGGAACTCCTCCCGCGAAAGGTCGCCAGTGACGGTTATCTCCAGCCCGCCGGCCACCAGGTGCATCTCCTGGCGATTGAGAGCCACGGTATAAGAGGAATTCGCTGAATCGCCGGGGAATTTTTCCTGCTGAACCAGGTAGGCTCCCGAAAGCAGGCCCAGCCCGGAGGTGTAATAACCGAAGTCCTCGACCAGGGGGACCTGCCTGATCTCCACCTGGCGGTTGCCGTCGCGCAGCAGGAGGTAGAACTCCCGGAAACCCTCCGGGAACTTCAGGGACTGCTCGGAGGGGGTGAGGTTGGAGGCCGCGGGATCCCGCCAGAAGGAACCCGTCTCCTCGAAGCCCGCAATTTCCGGTATCAGCGGCGAGAAGCCGACCTCCCCCGGTGCTGTCGTCCCTTCCGCGGGGCGGCACCCGCCGTCCTTGACGCTGGATTCGACGGGCACGGCGGGCCGGCCGAAGAGGGAGGCTACCTCCTGCGCGGATCCCGGGAAGGGTTCCAGGGGTTCCGGGGTGTTCACCGCCAGGTCCCGGTAGGTGAAGGCCACCTTGCGGTCGCCCTCCAAGTGCAGCTCCTTGCGCACCGGGAGTCCGGTTTCCCTTTCCAGCCATAACTCGGTCTGCGGGGTGAGGCCGGCGGCGGAGCGGAGATGGTAAGCGTCCTCTCCTTCCAGGTTTTCCCGGGAGAGGACTTCCAGGGACCCTCCCTCCAGGAGGGAAACCAGGGAATGGTAGTAATCAGCGTTTCCCATTAAATGGTAAAGAGAGAGATAGACACCGGTGCCCCTAATGGGCGGTACGTCCTCGAGGAACTCCACCCGGAGAACCTCTTCCGGTCCCGGGTTTTCCAGGGCAGCCCGCAGCACGCGGTTGCCGGACTGGGCGGCGTAGCGCAGGAGGACCACCTCCCCGCCCGCGTTCCGGAAAAAGCGGTAGCGGTACTGGTCGGGAAAGAGAAGGTGAAACTCCTCGCGGTATAGGTTGTCGCCGTCCACCGTCTCGCAGGTGAAGGCCAGGGACTCGATGTAACCCGCCTTTTCGCGGAGTAGTCCCAGGAGCTCCCCGCGCATGTCCGCCTTCCCGCATCCCGGAGACGAGGGGATGGACAGGACAAGGGCGGCGAGGACCACAATCGTGACCGGGGCGCGCCGCATACTTTTCTCCCTTCTCTTCCACCCGTTTTTATATACCCTGGGGAGGCGATTGGTCATCTACCCCGTGGGGGTCGGCCACCTGTCCGCTGCCCGGGAAGCGGCCCGGCGGCGCCGCCCAATGTTCCGTGTGCTTTCGTCACCTGGTAATGATACGCGCACGCCGTTTTACGGCATCGGCCTGCTTCCGCCCATTGCTTTTCCCTGCAACCCAACTAGGAGTGTACCTTCACCCATCAAGTCAACGATTCCCCTCCCCCGGCTCGCGCCGGCCCTGCCAACCCGGGTTCAAGCGCGGCATCGGCTTCGCGGGCATGACCTCGTTCCCGCCCCCGGCTCGCGCCGGCCCTGCCGGCGGCCTCCGGCTCTCGATGAGTCGACCCCCGGCACTTCTCCCTCGCAGATGTCGGGATTTCCCGGGAGCTGTAGTACAATGCGGAAGAAACGTGGGAACCAATCGGATGTCGGGTCACGGAGCGCTTTTTCCGCAGGGAGGAGGTCGAAGTAAGGAAATGAACGCGTGGAACGGGGACGCACCGGGGGAGCTTCCGGGGATCCGCGAGGTCATCCGTGACCGCTGGTCGGGCGGGAGGACGGGAGCCCAGGAGGAGGGGATGGAGTGGATTGACCCCCACGTGCACATCCTCCCTCCCCGGCGCATGGCGGGCCTGGTGCGCTGGGTGAGGAAGTTCACCCCCGGGTTCCCGGTGAGCGAGGGGATCACCCCGGAGGAGATCGTGTCCTCCCTGAGGGAATCGGGCATTCGGCTCTTTTTCAACCTGGTCTTTCCCCTCTGGGAGGAGGAGACGGAGGACCTCAACCGCTTCAACCGGGACCTTTGCGCGGAGATCCCGGAGGCGGTGCCCTTCGGCTCCCTGCACATCAAAACCCCGGACAAGGAGGGGGAAACCCGGCGTTGTATCGAGGAGTACGGTTTCCTGGGGATGAAGCTGCACCCCTACGCGCAGCGCTTTCCGGCCTTCGGCGAGGAGATGCGCCCCATGTTCAAGGTCCTCGACGAGCACCGTCGCCCCTTCCTAGTGCACACCGGGTTCGACGCCTTCTACGGCATGTACATGGACCTGGAGCGGATGGAGGCCACGCTGCGCGAGTATCCCGGCATGCAATTGGTGGCGGTGCACGCCCTCTTCCCCCGCTTCCGCCTGGCCCACCGCCTGCTGAGCGAATACGAGAACTTCTGGCTGGACATGACCAACACCATATCCTGCATGCGCATCTACGAGGACCTCAAGGCGAAGAGGAACCCCCTTACCCCCGTGGCCGAGAGCCTGGAGGTGGAGGAGGTGGACGAGAACTACCTCTGGTTCCGGCGCCTCTTCGAGGATTTCTCTTCCCGCATCCTCTACGGGACCGACTTCCCGGTGGGTTTCGGGTACCATCCCGCCCTCTGGGAGGACCTGCGCTACTTCGGGTTCGGGGAGGAGATTGAGAGGGACCTTCTGGGCGGGGCGGTGCGGAACCTCCTGGAACGCTGCGGCTTCGGTCACCTCCTCCCACCCCGGGAAAAAAGCCGGAAAGAAAGCCGGTGATCGGCCTTTCTTCGCTGGTGCCGGAACACAACGCATCCCTTTTCGTCGAGCAGGACCGGCGGGTCCGATCATCGCCTTGTCAAGGCTCGCCCCGGGAAGTGTTTGCCGAGGAAGAAGATCCCCGACGGAAAAACTGGCGATTGGCCTGCTTCTTCCCTTGAACGAGCTCGGCGGCTATGACCTGCGATGCCTCCGGCAGGTGGATCGGTGATTGACCGGCGGGGGGCGCGATCCCGAATGCCCGGTATTTACCTAACTTAAGTAACTGGAAGCGTTCCGGGCACCAGATTAGAATAGGGTCAGGCGGAAGTGGCAGGTCTCGGATGGGCGCGCGAGGAGGTGGGAAATGTCCGC
Organism: Actinomycetota bacterium; assembly: GCA_030019255.1. NCBI lineage: Bacteria > Bacillati > Actinomycetota > Actinomycetota bacterium. The sequence continues at coordinate 1,440 of JASEFK010000020.1, read as the reverse complement.
TGTCAGGGATTACTTGAAGACCCAGCATCTGTTCACCATGAAGGCCTTCCTCTCCCCGGAGGAGAACCCCTCCCAGAGGGTGTGGTTCCACTTCGACGAGGAGGGCAAGGTGACCGGCCACAGCTTCGAGCCCGCGGACAAGGAATGGGACGGCACGGGCCCGAAGCCGGTGATCACCCCCATGGGCCGCTTCGAGGGAGAGGCCAAGCTCTCCGAGAGCTGGGCCGAGTTCATCAAGATGGCCGAGGAGGAGGAGCTAAAGCAGAGGGGCTCCTAGGGTCCCGGGGTGTCCCTGAAACACGGTTCCTGGACGAGAACGGGAAACCGGAGCTATGGACCCGGAGCGTGACCGGGGCCTCCCGTAGTGAGATATCCCGGGGAAGGGTGGTAACGCTGGAGGTTAAGGCGCCTGGGCGGGGCAGTGAATTCCCAGGATGGGAACCGGGGGCGGAGAAGGGACGCAGGTTACTGCCATGCCCTGGTCTACCCTGATCAGGGTGGGGGAAGCCCAGGAGGGAAGTCCAGGCCAAGGCGGAAACCCGGGTTTCGGCAGGTTCTGGTCGGGGAGAAAGCACTTCACGGAGGAGATCGTCGGCGAACAACCAGGCTCCCTCCGGGCCGGGAGAAAGTCTCCTTGCTTCCAGTGCAGTCAAACGGGATGCAAAACGCGTTCTTCCAGGAACGTTCATCGCCGGTAATGGGGATCTCTGAGTATGGTCATTATCGCATGGTGCAAAAGGCGTTCTCCCGAGGAACGTTCATCGCCGGTCGGCGGTCGAATATAATGAAGATTGGAGGGAGCCGGCCGGGTGGTCGCGGGCGCGCCGGCGGGCGCGCCTGAGGAAAGTCCGGACTCCACAGGGCAGGGAGCTGGGTAACGCCCAGGCGGGGTGACCCGACGGAAAGTGCCACAGAAAGGGAAACCGCCCACCGCCCCCTCGCGGGGGCAGGGGCAAGGGTGAAAAGGTGGGGTAAGAGCCCACCAGCGGTCCTGGTGACAGGGCCGGCTTGGTAAACCCCTCCCGGAGCAAGGCCAAATAGGAGCCGATGCCGTGGCCCGCGGCGCTTGAGGCTCGGGTAGGCCGCTTGAGGCCGTCGGTAACGGCGGTCCCAGATGGATGACCACCGCCCGGGGAATTCTCCCCGGGTACAGAATCCGGCTTACAGGCCGACTCCCTCCGTTCATTTTTCCCCGGGAAAATAGTTTGCCTCCACTCGTTTTTCCGCCTTTATGGGAATGTATCGGGCATTCCATCAACACCTCTTACTTCCGGAAGTATGCAAAAAGGTGGACGTAGGCATAACCCGCACGGAAAGATATTTCTTGACGTTAAAGGTTGTGCCCATAAACTTATGTAAAAACTTCTAGGCAATAGTTCTTGGACAAGGTAGCGTATACGAAATTGTGTCACCAAATCCATAGACATTATGGAGAGCAAT
>JASEFK010000019.1 GCA_030019255.1 Actinomycetota bacterium | reverse complement strand
CCAAAAATGCCCATCTACCTGGTATTTTGGAAATGCAACTGTAGAAGATGAGCTAAAGCATCTCCAGTATTCTTTCCTGGAACCCCTCCAGAAGCGCCCGGGTATAGTCGCGTCGGAAGCGGAAGAACACGGAAAAGATGCCCACTCCCTCCTGGAAGGCCACTGCTGCCAGGGCGAGATTGTCGGCATCGGGACACGGGCCGATCGTTTCATTAAAGATCCGCGAGAGTCCGTCTATCCACTCGCGGTAGATCCTCTTCACCCGCTCGCTGACGTTGCGGTTATGTAAGGCTACCTCCCAGATCTCGAAGAAAACCTTCTGGAGCTTTTTATCACAGGTAACGTTTTCGTTGAAATAGCGTAAAATTTCTCGAACCAGCCCTCGAGCCTCCAGCCCCATTTCCTGCAGCTCGCGAAGACGTTTCTCGAAGGCACGACGGTGCTCCTCGTATATGCTGTCGACGAGATTGATCAGGATATCCTCCTTGCTCTCGAAATAATAGTGCAGCATAGCAGGATTAAGACCGGCCTTCCTGCCAATGTCCTTGATGGACGTTTCGCTGTATGATTTTTCCAGCAAACATCGGTAAAGAGCCTCCAGAATTTCCTTGCGACGCTGATCTTTTAGCGGCTTCCTCCCCACTCCTACCTCCGATGAAACCACGACACTCGCGTATGGGCGACGCGCAGGACGAATGCGAAAAGATAGAAGAAGTTTACCACATGTGGGGACGATGACGCCCAAAAGACGCTCTGTACATTAAGGGGCACTTGCTCATTGAACCAGCTCTTTGACCAGGTCCCTGATGGTGTTCACGTACTTGTCTACCTCCTCTTCGGTGGTAGTCGGTCCTACCAGGGCCATCTCGTGTACGGGGGTGAGCAGGATACCCCGGTTGGCGCAATAGAGATGGATCAACGCCTCCAATGGTCCGGTCAAGCCCTCGTTTATAGGGTCTACCGCATTATAGGGCACCTCCGCGAACAGCGCCTCCGACCCATTCTTGGGAGGTTTGGGCAGGAAGCGGAACTCCACCCGACACCCGATGCGAGCCACATACCAGTCCAGCCCGTATTCCTTGATGATCGCTGCCAAACCGTCCTCCATTCGCTCGGCCAAGGCGATCATGCGCGCGAAGTTCTCCTCGTTGAGGACGTGTTCCAATGCGGCTCGCATAGCGGCTACGGCGGTGGCGTTGCCGGAAAGAGTCCCCCCGAAGCCGAAGAAGACATGCCAGGGTCGACGTGCGGCCATCCAATCGCTGATCTCCCTACTGAAGCCAAGGGCAGCGGCGGGATAACCGCCGGCGATGAACTTACCTACCACAAAGATATCAGGATCCAGATCCATCTCACCAGTCACGCCCCGGGGTCCCGCGCACATGGAGTGAGTTTCGTCGATGAGCAGCAAGGTTCCGTGCTTGCGGGTCAGTTCCCTCAGGGCCTCGTGGAATCCCGGCTCCGGCTTGATGATGCCCACGTTGGTCATCACCGGCTCGGTGATCACGCAAGCGATGTCCCGGGGGGCAAGGGCCTTCTCCAGGGCGTCCACGTCGTTGAACTCTATCATGCGGGTCATCACCGACGGATCGGGGACGATGGGGCCCATCAACCCCGGCACGTTGATCAGGTGACCCATGATATTCACGCAGAGAGTCTCGTCGACAGAACCGTGATAGGTGCCGTTGAAAGCGAGGATAAGTCGGCGGCCCGTATACTCGCGGGCCACCTTCAAGGCCATGCGATTGGCGTCGGATGCGGTCATTAGAACCTGCCAACAAGGCAACTTGAAACGACGTTCCAGCTCCTGCCCCACCCATATGCAGTCCTCGGTGGGGAGCATGGTGGTGGTGCCCCGGGTCTTTATCTGTTCGTAGATCGCCTCCACGATCTTGGGATGCGCGTGGCCGCACAAACCGCCGGTATCTCCCAGGCATAAATCAAGGTAAGTATGGCCGTCCACGTCGGTTATGTGCACGCCCTCCGCCTTTTCCACGAAGATGGGGAAACCACCCACCCAGATGCGCATCCAGGACATGGGGACGCCGCCCACCAAGTTTTTCTTCGCTTCTTCGAAAAGCTTCTTCGATTTGGGATGCTCCGCTTCGTAGCGCTCCTGCTCGCGTTGCACGAGTTCCTTCACTCTTTCCAGTGTTATTTGGGCCATATCTCTCATTACCTCCTTCAAGCCGACAGAGACGGTTATGGATATAGATATATAAAATATAAACTTTATATATTGGTTAGTCAACCAATATAATAATATTGCTTCCGTTACGTTCCGTCACCTCCGCTCCAGTGACGGGAAAGATTGGAGGTAAAAACATCGCCGGTTAACATTTTGAAAGGCTGCCAAGCGGGCAATGATACGATGAGTGCGTAGAGGGCGGCGGTGCATCCCGGCGACGGGGAAAAATCGATAAACCTGTGTAAACATCCGGAGTTGAAGTAAGACCAAAAGCGCATAAACCCGGCAAGTAAGAAACGAGCCCGACCGCAGTCGGGCTTATATCGTTCACCCATACGGGGGCTTTAGTGATTTGTAGATTTACGATTGAGATAGTGCATTATTCCCCGGGCGTTTACCCGCGCAATGCCGGATAAAAGTTCCAGCTCTTCTCCCGATAAACAGGAAAGGCCCTCCAAGATGGATTGGGAAAGGCGCTCTGCCCAGTCCTCCATTCCCCGCAACTTCTCGGCCACCCGCACCAGATGCTGCAGCCGCTCCATGAAAAGGTCGATCGTTTCCCGGGTCCGGGAGGTGGAGCCGAAGTGGGTAAAGAGGAGCTTCTTCGGCGAGAGCTCCCTAAGCCTCCGGGCGCTGGCTAGGGAGAGCTCCGGGTCGAACTCCGGTGAGGGCGTGGCTGGCATGGGAGGGAGGTCCTCCCCAAGGAAATGCCCCAGCGCGTCGCCGCAGAAAAGGTCCGCGCGGTGCGGCTCGAAGAAGGCGTAATGTCCGTGGGAGTGCCCCGGCGTATGCACCGCCTGCAAGGACATCCCCTCGCCCAAGTCCAGCATAAAGCCGTCATGCAGGGGGATTATCCTTTCCTCGCTTACCGGATACATGGTGCCGTAATGCGGCGCTATAACCCCCAGCGCCTTGCCGGCGCTCCTCACCAGCTTCTCGGGTTCCACGAGGTATCTCGCGCTTCTCCCGTCCACCAGAACCCGAGCCTTGGGCATGTACTGGAGAAGAAAGGCCGCTCCTCCCGCGTGGTCCAGATGAATGTGGGTGAGAAGGACGTAGTCCATTTCCGTTCCATCTATTCCCAGCTCCGCAAGACCGGCGAGAACGTGTTCCACTCCCGTGGAAGGACCGCTTTCGACCAGGGCCGTTTTTTCTCCCCGCAGGAGATAGACGCCGCATTGGCCGGTCATGCCGGCGAAGAAACAATCGATAAGGTGGATGCCCTCTCCTATCTCGATTACCCTGCTTTCCATTTTCTGCCTCTATTTACCAAGGTCAGGATTTGCGTTCCACGGAAACACCGGGCTAAACCTCCATACCCGCCGGCATCGGTTCCCTTCGTCGGATATTTCAAACTGTCCAGTAGCTCCTTTTCTCGCCCGAGCTGTAGTCGTAGAACCCCTTTCCGGTCTTTCTGCCCAGCAGCCTCGCGGTAACCATACGGTGCATGAGAGGGGGTGGGAGGTACTTGGGGTCGCCGGTGTCCCTGTAGATGGCCAGTCCCGCGTTATACAGGATATCCACCCCGGTCATGTCGGTGAGCTCCAGGGGCCCCATGGGTAGGTTGTAGCCCAGGCGCATGGCGCGATCTATGTCCTCCGGGGAGGCCACCCCCGACTCCAGAGTCTTGATGGCCTCCATGACCATGGGCAGATAGAGGCGGTTGGAGAGGAAGCCGGCATGGTCCTTGCGAACGATCACCGTTTCCTTGCCCAGGGAACGGGCCCATTCGTCTGCCCTCTTGAGCGTCTCGTCGGAGGTCTGGATGCCGCGGATGATCTCGCAGAGGCGCATGAGGGGTACAGGACTGAAAAAATGGGTGCCCACCACCCTGTCCGGCCTCTCCGTGGCGGCGGCGATGGAGGAGATGGGGATGGCCGAGGTGTTGGTGGCCAGTATGGTGCGAGCGGGGCAGATACCGTCCAGTTCGCTGAAGACCTTGCTCTTGACCTCAAGGTCCTCAAAGACCGCCTCCACCACCAAATCGGCGTTCGATGCATCCTCTAAACAGGTGGTCGGCGTGATATTCGCCAGGGCGCGGTCATGATCCTCCTGGTCGATTCTTCCTTTGGATAACAATTTCTTTAGGGATTCCGCGACGGCTTTCAGCCCGGCCTCGATCCGCTCGTCGGAGATATATTTTTCCGATATCCATTCGTGCTCATCTAAGTGGTCCAACCCGGTTTTCATCAGCATAGGCGGCCCGGCCGCCGGCTGCATGAAGTTCAGCGACATTCGCACCGTCCTTAAGCCGTTCGGCCCTGCCTCAGATCCACGGACGGCTCCTGGTAATGCTCCATCCACACCTCGTCCGCGAGGCGCCCCTGCTCCTCACCGTAGCGATCGAGGTCTGGGGCCAGCTGGGTGAGGATGCCCTCTGCCTCGGGGGGTGAGCCGGGCGGCGCTCAGGGCTACGCACTCCCGCAGGACGTAGGGATGGTCGCTTTCCCTTCTCGTGCGGTTGATGCGGTCCCAGCGCTGGATGTGCTGCTCGGGGGTGGTCATGAGGTCCAGGGAAGGGCGGGTCCCGATGTGCATGTACTGGAAGTACCAGCCGAGGAAGCACCCCTTCTCCTCCATGTAGAAATCGACGAATTCCTCGCTGGTGAGGAGGTCGGAGTTGAAGCGGGTGACGGTGGCTGAGAAACCGAAGAGGGCCCAGGCTTCCCGCAGGTTGTCCAGCTATCTGGCGCCGGGAATTGGCTATTATGCATTGGTTTTATGGGCGGGGGGGTTATCTCGGAAACCCTTGTTAAACAAGCTGAATCAACCTCGAGCCCCTTCCCAGCCTCTTGGGCAGGGTATCCACCCCCTTGTCGTATTCCTCGTCCGCAAGGTGAAGATAGATTTTGTCGGTTGGAGATATCGCTGTGGCCCAGGTAGTCGGAGATTAGATCATTGAATTGCTTTCAGCAGTGGATGAAACAACCAGCCAATACGGGATTTATGTTTCTCTGTGGAAAGAACAAGGATTGGGATACCATTTTCACCGAGTAATGAGCTTGGATTGCTGGTTTGTCATCCTGATATAATTCTAATCGGATAAAATAATACACTGTTAAGTTTGAAGCGCGATACACCGAAAGCGTTTATGATTGTAGATTAGTGAAAGATCAAATCGAAGAGATGCAAGAGACAGCGGTAGCGAATGAACGGGTGGGCTTCTAATAAACCCATTGCTATAAGTTCAGGAAATCATATAATTCAGGCATATGCGAAGGACAAGGAATACCTTGATGGACTTCTTTTTTTCGTGGAACAAGGAATCAGGAAAAACGAGAAAATATTTTGCATAACCGATTCCTGTCCGCCCGGCGAGATCTTAGGTTATTTTAAAAGATTCGGAAAATTCGATGCCCAAAAAGCCCTGGATATCGGGCAACTCCACCTCCTTGATTTCAAGGAAGCCTACCTGCATGGGGGAGAGTTTGACGCCCAGCGCATTTTCGACCTTATCCAAAGGGCATCCAGGCAATCTTTAAGGGAGGGATATTCGGGCGTCCTCGTCACCTCGGAAATGAGCAAGATGTTGTATGAAATCATTGGCCCGGAAAGACTGGTGGATTATGAGGCAAGGGCTAATTTATATATCCGGGAAAGTGCCTGTACCGCCATCTGCCATTATGACCGAAGGCGATTCGAGTCCAGGCTGATCCTGGACCTTTTCTCGCTTCATCCGTACGTAGCCGCGGACAGGTGGATATACGAAAACCGTTACTTCCTCACACCGGAGGAGTACCAGGAGCGGGGCTTGCACGAGACCATACTCGAACGCATGATCGGCAACCTGGAATCCAGCAGGGTTCTGGAACAACAGTTGAGCAAGGAACGGGAGTTCAGCCAGGACCTCCTTCAGTCCATGCCCGCCTATTTTGTGGCCATAGACGGGGAGGGGAGGACGGTCTTTGCAAACAAAACCATGCTTCACAAGTTGGGTTATACCCTCGAGGAGGTAAAGGGGAGGGACTATCTGAGTACCTTCGTGCCTCCAGAGGAACACGCCGCGGTGGCGGAGGAATTGCGGCTTCTATCCGTATCCGAAAGCCCGAGGATGAGCATAAATCGAGTTCTCTCCAAGGATGGTCGGAAATTAACCGTTGAATGGTGCGGCAAGCGCATGCTTTCAGAAGATGGCTCCCTGGAATTCTTGTTCGGTATCGGATTGGATATCTCCGAGCGTATCGGAATGCAGGAGGCCATTCGGGAGAGGGAGGAGATATTTGATCTCGTAGCCTCCTCCGCCAAGGATGCCATCGTTATCCTGAACGGCGAGGGAAGGGTCTGCTACTGGAACCCCGCTGCCGAGGAGATCTTCGGCTATACGGCCGAAGAGATGATGGGAAAGGATCTCCACTTGCTTCTGGCTCCCAAAAAGTACCACGCCTCCTATAGAGAGGGTATCTCGCGATTCAGGGCCACGGGAAGCGGGTCCGTGATAGGAAAGACCCTGGAACTCGAGGGCAGGAGAAGAGACGGCGCCACCTTCCCTTTTGAGCTCTCGGTCAGCTCCTTCCAGAGAAGGGGAGAATGGCATGCCGTGGGCATCTTGAGGGATATCACCGAGCGGAAAAGTCGAGAGAAGGCCTTGCAGGAAAGCGAACAAAAGTACAGGACCGTATTCGAAACTACCGGTACGGCCATGTTCATAATAGGGAGCGACGGTACCGTTTCCGATGTCAACCGGATGGCGGAGAGAATGCTCGGTTGGGCGCGCGAAGAGGTAGTAGAGAAGGCGAAATACACGGATTTCCTGCACCCGGATGATGTAGGGAAAGCCGTGGAATACTCCTCGCGTTTATGGCGCGGGGAGACGAGCGGCCCGATTCAATTCGAAGCCAGGGTCAAGCGCTGTAGCGGGGAGTTCATGCCAACACTTGCCACGATAAACTTGTTACCCGGCCGTGAGGCCGGTATCGTTTCCCTGATCGACATTTCCAGGGAAAAGGACAGGGAGAGGATTTTAGAGGAAAAGGCAAAGCAGTTGAAGGATTTTTTGGCCATCGCCTCTCACGAACTCCGGCATCCCTTGACCCTGGTAAAGGGTTATGCCGCGATCCTGGAAAAGAACAGGCACTCACTTGATGCGGAAGACTACGATCACGCCCTGCAAGGGATTCGACACGGCGTGAATCGCTTAACAAGGATTGTGGAAAGCCTCCTGGATATAACTCGCATCGAACATGGAACTTACCTTGCCAAGAGAAGGCCGACGGACCTGCGCCTTCTGGTTGAGGGGGTAGCCGAGGAGGTGCGCATGAAGGAATATAGGGAAATCACTCTTGATTTGAGAGGCGAATTGGAGAACGTCTACGTGGACCCGGAGGCGATTTCCCAACTCTTCGTCATCCTATTGGAAAACGCGTGCAAATTCTCCCCTCCCAGCACGGTTGTCGAAGTGAGGGGGGAAGGGAAAGAGGGGATGGTAAGATTTTCCGTTTTGGACCGGGGTATTGGCGTTCCCGATGAGGATCGCGAGAGGATATTCGAACTTTTTTACCAGGTGGAGGATGTTATACACCATTCCAAACCGGGTCTTGGTATCGGGTTATATATGGCACGGAAGATAGTCGAAGCCCATGGAGGGAGGATCTGGCATACGAATCGCGAGGATGTCGGGTCTGAATTCAGCTTTGAAATTCCGGGAAAACCGCAAGGATCACCTGATAGTTGATTACCTATGTAAAAAGGTACATGAAAATTAGACACCATAGGAAGAAGCAGTTCCGCTGCGGGTGGACGGAGGGATGGGAGGTTGAGATAAAAATTTGCTTTTTCCTCTTCGAGGGTATATAGTTAATATGCATTGGTTTTTGAGGTGTTACGTTGATGCGTCCCGAGGAGACCGGCTCCTCGGGACTTTTTTGAAGCGAAGGAGGTGAAAAGGTGAAGATATACGTGGGGAACCTGAGTTACTCGACGGATTCCGAGGAGCTCCAGAAGGCCTTCGAGAGGTTCGGGACCGTGGAATCCGCGGAGGTGGTCATGGACCGCCACACCAACCGCTCGCGCGGCTTCGGCTTCGTGGAGATGCCCGACGACAACGAAGCCCGGGCGGCCATATCCGGCCTCAACGGCAAGGAGATAGACGGCAGGACCCTCAAGGTCAACCAGGCTAAGCCCAGGAATACGGAGAGCAGGAGCGCCTACCGCTTCTGATCACCTTTCCCGGCAGCGAAAAAGCCCTACGGTTGCGGGCTGAATCCTGGAGGGGCGGGGTTCCTCCCCGCCCCTTACACCTCTTTTCTGGGATCCTCCTTTATGACTCTCGTATTTCCCCTGCCCTGCTTCCATGTCGGCGAAAGGCACGTAAACTCCTTGTCCCCATGGCCGAAACGGATGGCAGACCACTCGTGCCGGCGGAAGTTGACCGGTGCGAAAACGGGGACATATCATGTTTTTGCGCATCAGTCGGAGCATGGAGGTCGAGAAATGGAGAAGAAACCGGAGGAAAAGGCCGAACTGCTCATGGAACTGGCGGAGGCGCCGCTGACCCGCCTGGAGGCGGAGCTGGCCTTCCGACACCTCTACCGTCACCTGGAGGGGGACCTCAAGAGGAGCGGCGGAGAGTTAAGCGTGCTGGACGTGGGGAGCGGCCTGGGCGAGGTGGCCCTGCGCTTCGCCGCCCTGGGTCACCGGGTCACCATGCTGGAGCCCCAGGCCTGCCTCCTCAAGACCGCGGAGGAACGGGCGCGGGAACAGCTCCCCGACCGCGCTTCCTACCTGCGCTTCCTGAACGAGCGCATCGAGAACCTCGAAGAGTGCATCGCCGAGGATTTCGACCTCATCATCTGCCACGAGACCATCGAGTACGTGGACGATCCCCTGCGGGCCCTGAATGTCATCACTAAGGTGCTGCGCCCCCGCGGGAAGCTCTCCCTGGTCTTCCTGAACCGCTACGGCTTCATCATGGAGAAGGTGATCATGGAGGGCAACATTCGCCTGGCCATGGAGGCCTTCGACATGGAAGTATTTCCCACCCCCCTGCACAGCGGGCGCGGACACCTGTATTCCGACACCGAGATCCTGGCCCTGCTGGATCCCCTGGGCTACAACCTGGAGGGCCAGTACGGCCTGCTGGTCTTCTCCGAATTCGTGGACTGCTCCCTCTTCGAGGAGGGGCAGTGCTACAAGGGTTTGATCGAGCTGGAGTTGAGGGCCGGGCAGGAACCCCACCTCAAGGGGGTCGGAAAGTACGTCCAGATTATCTGTTCCAAGGCGTGACACCGCTTCCGTACTGTTTATCGCGGCCCCGGGGAGCGGAACGGTCAGGGATTTAACGTGGAAAAGGCCGGCTTCGCAACCTGGATATCCGGTGGCGTTGCCGCCGTACGGAGATTCTTAGTGGATCGCCTCCGTTCGAGAGATAGAAGGTCCAGGACACCCTTTAAGTGCCCGTCTCCCGGTGGGACGCTTGCTGGGAGAAACGGCGCAGGGAAGCGGTGTAACCGTGGATTCCCTTCCTCACCGCCGCGTAGGTCAGGAGCTGCTGGTAGAGGCTCTGGTCGGCCAGGTCCCGCCAGCGCAGCTGCCGCCGGGTCCGGGTGAGGAAGAGCATGGGTATCCAGGTTCCCGTGTTTATATAGTACTTGCCCTTCCTGCCCTCCAGGACCGGCTGCATCTCGTTGGAATAATAGCGGTGGTCGTGGCCGAAGACGACTACGTCGATACCTTGGTCCGAGAGGAGCAGGTCCCGGGCGGCCACGGACAGGGCATCCTCCCGGGTGGCCAGGGAATCCAGGTGCAGGTCGTCTAATCGCCTCTCCTCTTCCTCGGCCTCCTCGGCGGGGAGGTGGTGGCTGAGCCTCTCCGCTTCCTCCAGGCCCTGCACCTCCACGCGGGCCCTTCCGGTCATGATACCCAGGGCCCTCTTCAGGGAATATCCCCAGGTGTCTAGCCTCCCTTCGCGGCGCCGCCTCTGCAGTTCCCGGCTCTCCCGGAAGGGAGGGAAGCCCACCTTGGCCATGAAGCGGGCCAGCTTGAAGCCGTAGGCCAGCTTGAACCACCAGCTTTCGTCCTGGATGCCCAGGAAGACCATGTTGGGAATGGGCCTCACGTTGTTGATGAAGGGATTGCGCTCGCTCATCATCCCGTTGGCGAAGTACTCAAGGAAACAGTTGCTCCAGCTCCTTTCCAGGCGCAGCTTGCCCGTCCGCGGGTCGCGCAGGAAGGGATGGGTGAAGTTCTCGAAGGCGCTGTCCGCGTAATACTGGTTGCCGTGCTCCACGTAGAGTCCGCCCTCCCGGTAATAACCGGTATAGGCGAAGTGGAAGTGGTCGGAGTCCGGTGTCCCTATTTCCTCCAGCAGACGCTCGCGGACGCGGGGCCAGAAGAGGTCCACGTCGTGGTTGCCGGGTACCAGGACCAGGCGGTGCCCGCTTTCCAGGAAACGCCGCAGAGCGTCAAAACAGTCCCGGTGGGCTTCCAGAATGCGCTCCAGCTTCCGCAGGGACTCCTCCTCCGTGCAGCCCAGGCGGGAGAAGGGCTTAACGGAGGTCTTTTCCAGGTTGACGGCCACGAAATCCAGGAAATCACCGTTGATTATCAGCTCGGAATGACGGCGTTCGCCGATGGTCTCCAGGAAGGAGCGGAAGGCGGCGTCCTGGTTGAACTCGTCCAGGTGGTCGCCTGCCCCCAGGTGCAGGTCGCTGATCACGAACCTGGTCCTGGCCATCTTTAAATCCCACCTTTCGTGCTCGGACAATAATTGAGTATATCACTCACTTGTCAAACCGGAATTACCGGTGTATGCACCGTTGTAAGGCCGTTATTTTCTCAGAAACAATGGAAGTGGATCGAAGGCGAAGGATTATAGGACGCACTCTCCGCCCGGCAAGCCGTCAATCGGGAAGCCGGTCGTAAATGGCCGCAAAATCCTGCTGCCGTCTGCGGAAGACCTCCAACACCTTTGGATCGAAGTGCTCTGGTAAGCTTCTCCCGTCACCCTGGAGGATAATTTCCGCGGCTTTTTCATGGGGGAAGCCTAGTTTGTAATATCTTTTGCTGCGGAGGGCGTCATAGACGTCGGCTAAGGCCACAATGCGACCCGTAAGGGGGATTTCCTCCTCCCGTAAACCGCGCGGATAACCGGAGCCGTCCCATTTCTCGTGATGGTTCAGGGCTATCTCCGCTGCCACGGCCAGTCGAGGGTGGCTTCCCAGTATGTGAGCCCCGGCTTCGCAATGTTTCTTGACTTCCTCCCATTCCTCCGCAGTCAGGGGGCCCTCTTTGCGCAGGATATCGGGATGGACATGTATCTTCCCTACGTCGTGCATCTGAGCCGAGTATCCGATTATCTCTACCTCACGTGATGGTAGGCCGAGCTCTTCGGCTATCAGGGCCGAGTAAAAGTTGACCCTCTTGATGTGTTCACCTGTAAGTTCATCGCTTGCCTCCGCTGCCCTGGCCAGCGCTTCTATGGTGTAAAGAAAGGCCTCCTCGGTTTCCTTCGCGTGTCTTGTAAGCGACTGGAAAAAGGATACGGCGAGGAAAAAGGTCTTCAGGGCTTCACGATCGAATTCTGTTACCTCCCCCGGATAATCGATTGCCAGGACCAGAAGAGAACCATCGCTCACCCAGGCTGCCGGCGAAAGTCGATCTGGATTAAGCCAAGCTGCTTTTGTTTGCCCCTCAACGATGCCAGGTATCGGGAAGGACGTTTCTCCCGGTAATTCGATCAGGGATAGCTTATCGGAGGTTAAAGAGTAGGACTCTTCTTCGACGAAGGTGCCTTTCCACCGCACCAGTATGCCTTCTGCTCCTGTGCCTACCCCGATCCTACCGATGAACAGGGCCCCGGGTTTTTTCCTGATCTGCTTGGAGGAAAGAAAGGAAAGAGCCAGTTCCGCTCCTACATCCCTGGTAAGAAATTCTTGTTCGTCCGCCATTTTAAGAAGGATAGTGCTAAAGTAGGTCACCGAGGCCATGGCTTGGTAAGCGTTTTCCAATCGGTCACGAAGGTATTTCAAGCGCAAGAGCGACCTGGTTCGTGCCAGTAGCTCTTGGCGGTTCACGGGTTTGGAGAGGAAGTCGTCTGCGCCCGCCTCTACAGCTCTTACGCGATCGGAGACCGCATCCAGTGCGGTGACCATGACCACGGGAACGAAGGCTGTAGAGACGTCTTCCTTGAGGCGTCTGCAAACTTCTACTCCGTCTATTCCGGGCATCAGAATATCCAGAAGAACCAGGTCGACTTGCCTGGAGCTTATCAGTGCCAGGGCTTCCTCGCCGTTCTGCGCCGTTATCACCTCGTAACCTTCCGGCTCCAGCGAGGCTCTCAACAGATCGAGGTTTATGGGCTCGTCGTCCACTACCAATATCACGGGGTTGGTTTCGGTGAAACTCATGGAATATCCTCAGACCTCCTCATAAATGCATTATCGGCCCTTTTTACCCAGGGTTGAATTCCCGTCATTCGCTTTTTCTGCCGGCCGCGCTGGTATAGTGAATGAAAAAGTGGTTCCCTTTCCGAATTCGCTGGTCATCCAGATGCGACCTCCGTGAAGCTCAACCAGTTGCTTACTTAAAGCGAGGCCCAGTCCCGTACCCCCCACGGCATGGGCGGCCTCTCCGACCTGGGAGAATTCATGGAAGAGTTTCTCCCGGTCCTCCGGCTTGATGCCGATCCCCGTGTCGCTTACCTCCACGAGGAGCTCACCGTCTGCGCTGGTTGCCCTTAAGAGAACGCTCCCCCCGGAAGGGGTGAACTTCAGGGCGTTGGAGAGCAGGTTCAGTATTATTTGGCGCAGGCGACGTGAGTCGGCTGTTACGCGGGCGGGTGGATCTTCCATTTTCAAGGATAATTCGATTCCTCGACGGTCCGCCTCCCGACGCATGAGCTCCAGCGTGGAAACCAGCAGAGATTCCGTTTCCGTGTCCTCCAGCTGGAGGGAAAGGTGGCCCGCCTGGGCTTGCGTATAGTCGAGGATGTCGCTGATGAGCGAGAGAAGGTGTTTCCCGCTTGTATAAATATTTTCCAGGTATTTTCTTTGGTCGTCGTTGATCTCTCCGTATGCCCCGGACATCAGCAGTTCGGAGAATCCTATCACCGCGTTAAGGGGGGTCTTTAACTCGTGGGTCACGGAAGCCATGAAACGATTCTTTAAACGATTCAACTCCTCCAGCTGCCTTTTCTCCTCCTCCAGCCGAATGATCGCTTTTTCCTCTGTGATATCTCTTATCACAAAGACCGTACCCGTGGCTCCTTCCCTATCCGCGCAGTAGGAAGTCACCAGAGCGCGGTAGGAGCGCCCGTTTCCGTCCTCCAATTCAAAGGAGTCCAACCGGCCGCATAACATCTGGTCGAGCTGTAGTCCGTTCGTCTTCCACCCACGTTGAAGAATTTCTGAAATGGGTTTTCCGATTATCTCCTCCGGTTTGATGCCTAGAAATTCCACCAGGGCTCGGTTGGCCCGGCGCACGAGACCCTTGGGTCCTGCCTGGAGCACCATGTCGCGCATGGAGTCCACCGTGGTCTGCCAGTCCTGCCATGCCGTGCGGACACTCTCGAAGAGTTGCAAGTTGTCCAGCGTGAGCCCTAACTGGAAACCGATTATGGAGAGACATTCCTTGTCCCGGCTGTGCCAGACTCGGTTTTCCGTGAAACTCATGATCAGAAGACCTACCGGGCGGCGATTGCCCTTCAGGGTTAAGAGCAGGAAGTCCCCTTCCCCCCCATTTCCGGTTATGTCCAGAAAGCGGCTCCATTCACGGGCGCCGGGATCCAGATGCAGGAGAAGGGTCTTGTCAAGGATGTCCACTATGGAGAGCATTCCCTCGAAGACTTTTCTCAGAATCGATTGTCCTGGCGGCGACATCAGCGTGCGGATGACGGTGTTATCCACACCCTGCTGATGGATCAATCGCCATAAACCGTTACCTTCCGAGGGAGAGAGCATGACCAGGTGCCGAGAATCGAAGATGAGACCTACTTCGCGTATTGCAGAAGGCAGAACTTGTGCGTCATCGAGAGGGCGGTCAAGAGCGCGTATCACTGAATTGAGGCGGGAGAGCGATTCTCGCGAGGCGGCAAGCTCTGCTTTCATCTCCCGGTAATTCTCGGCGTTCGCAAGGAATATTCTCATGGAAACCGGATCGGGTCGAGAAAGGGGAATAATGATAATATCCTTGCGTACGGGGGGAGAAATATGTTCCAGGTCAACCGTAGAGGTATCGACAAGAAGCAGCAGTGGCAGCTTGCCCTTGAAGGTACCTATTTTCGAATAATCATCGGGTGCGAAAACCAGGAGGTGAGCCTCCACCCCGGATTTCTGCAGTGAAGAGCGCACTTCTTCTACGAAGTAACGATCCTCGGTGAGCACCCATATCGCCGGTTTAGTGTCGGGTTTTTCCATTTCCTTCGAAGGTTACAGCCGACTTTCCATTAATATTTTAGCATTGTGAAAACCCTTTGTGTCTCAAGGTTTTTCGATAATACGATCTATTCCCGGGGGCGGCTTTCACGTTTCTTTAATTGGTGGATGGGTGTATGCGGTTTCTTAAGCCGCGTAATAAGTCGATTGCTGATACATGTTGGCCCAAAAGGCATTCTTCCGGCCGCCCCTCCTGAGAAATGTTGGCATCGGCTTGAATTCCTCTACCCCTATAATAGAAATGGTGCTTTGAATGGAAGGCTCGAGGTGAAGGATGGAAAAAGGGGAGTCCGAGATGGGTTGCTTGGTGAGCGACTTCTCCGAGATTTTGGAAGACATCGCTCCTCCCGAGCTGGCGGAGGACTGGGACCGCGTAGGACTGCAGTGCGGATCCCCGGAAATGGCGGTGGATACCGTGCTGGTGGCCCTGGAGGTAACCGGGGAGGTTGTGGAGGAGGCTCGGGAAAGGGGAGCGGGGCTGATCATCTGCCACCACCCTCTCATCTTCGAGCCCCTGGCCGACCTGCGGGAGGACGGCCCTCCGGGCGACCTGGTGTGTTCCGTGGTGAGGTCCGGCTTGGCGGTTTACGCGTCTCACACCAACCTGGACGCGGCGCCCCTGGGAGTGAACACGGCCCTGGCAGAGTCCCTGGGGTTGCGGGAACACGTGCCCCTGGTGGAAGGGCCTACCAGGCCGGCATGCAAGCTGGTGACCTTCCTCCCCCCCGAGCACCTGGAGTCCGTCAGCCGCTCCCTCTTCGCGGCCGGCGCGGGGGTGATAGGTGAATACACGGGATGTTCCTTCCGCTCCGAGGGGACGGGGACCTTTTACGCTGGCCCGGAGACCAGCCCGGCCTACGGGGAGAGGGGCAGGATGAACGAGGTCCGCGAGGTCCGCCTGGAGGTGCAGGTGGAGGAGAAGCTTTTAGGGACGGCCCTGGGTGCCCTTCTCGCCTCCCACCCCTACGAGGAGCCGGCGGTGGACGTCTATTCCATACGGATCCCCTCGAAGGGTGGCATGGGAAGGGTAGGCGAGCTGGAAAGGCCCCTGCGCCTCGACGGGCTGGCGGAGCTCTGCCGGGAGCGCCTGCAAAACCCCGCCGTACGCTTCGCCGGCCGTCCGGAACGAGAGGTAAAGCGGGTGGCGGTGTGCGGCGGACGGGGAGCCCACCTGGCCAAGGAGGCCCTGCGGGCGGGGGCGGAGGTCCTGGTGACCGGGGACGTGGGCCACCACCAGGCGGTGGCGGCCCTGAACATGGGCTTGGCGGTGGTGGACGCCGGACATTATCATACCGAGAGGACCGTGGTGCCCTTCCTGGTGCGCCTGCTTAAGGAGAGGGCGTCGCGGAAGGGGCTTGAGGTTGACGTCATCGCTTCCCGCGTGGATGCCTGTCCCTGGAAGATCGGAGGTGCGAGTTGAGCGAACTTGAGTCGCTGTACCGGGTGCAACAGCTTGACACCAGGATATTTGAGCTGCGGGAGAGGCTGGAGAACAACCCCTTGAAGGAGGAACTGGACCGCCTGCGCGGGGAGGAGGCGGAATGCGCGGGAGAGCTTTCCCGGATCGAGGAGTCCCTGGAAAAATCAGCCAGGAAACAGGCTGCGCTGGAGGCCGAGATCCAGGGCCTGGACCAGAAGCTGGCCCGGGAGGAGAGCAAGCTTTACGGCGGGCAGGTGACCAACCCCAAGGAACTCAGGGGCCTGCAAGCCGAGGTTCGCTCGCTGAAGAGGAAGAAGGACGCCCTGGAGACCGAGCTCCTCGAGGAAATGGAAGGGCAGGACGGGGTGAAGGCCAGGGCGGAGGAATTGAGGTCCCGGGACCAGGAGCTCAAGGCCCTCATCGATGAAAAGGAGGGCCTCCTGGAGAGGGAGATGGGGGAGTTATCCTCCGAGCTCGCGGAGTTGGAAAAGGAACGGGAGAAATGGGCCTCCGGGGTGGGCAAGGAAGTCATGCAGCTCTACGAGAAGCTCCTCGCCGCCAAGCAGAACCTGGCCGTAGTGAAAGTCGTCGACGGGGTGTGCCAGGGCTGTCGGGTGGAGCTGCCGGGAAAGGAATACGACCGCTTCCTGAAAACAGAGGGCGTCTCCCGCTGCTCCAACTGCGGGCGCATACTGGTCCGGTGACCCGGCAAGCCCCGAGGGGGCGGGATCCTTGGTGAGGAGAAAGAGCAGGAAGAGCGTGGTAGAACCGGCATTCCAGGGAGCCAGGCGCTTCGACGAGCTCCACGTCTTCATCGACGGGGCCGCCAGGGGCAACCCCGGGCCGGCGGCCATCGGGGTGCTCATCCTCACCCGCCAGGGGCGTCGGGTGGCTGCCTTCGGGGAGGCCATCGGGGAGGCCACCAATAATTTCGCCGAATACACCGCCCTGGTACACGCCCTGCGCCTGCTCTCCGCGTACGAGGTGGACCGCCTGCGCATCTACGCCGATAGCGAGCTGGTGGTCCGGCAGATACGTGGTCTGTACCGGGTGAGGGAGAGGTCCTTGCGCAGCCTGCATTCCCAGGTCATGTCCATGCTGGGGCGCTACCGCGACTGGAGCATCCAGCATATCCCGCGCGAGGAGAACCGGGAGGCAGATCGCTTGGCCAACCAGGCCCTGGACGAAGCGGTGGACATGCCCATGGCCGCCGGGCACCGCCGCGAAGTTCCCCCGGAGGAGCAGCCCTCCCTCTTCCCCAACGAGGAAGAAGAGGGAGGGGAGTAGTTGTTCATCCTCGCCCATGCCGGCTTCACCCTCGCTCCCGCCGCAGCCGGATCCTCCTGGTGGAGGGATAACCGTGGTTTCCGATGCGGCGCGCCCGACCTGAGGTGGCTTCTGGCCGGCACCGTGCTCCCGGACGTGGTGGACAAGGCGGTAGGGGAGGTCCTCTTCCGTTCCTATTTCCAGAACGGCCGCATCTTGTTCCACACCTCCCTGTTTACTCTACTTTTCTTGCTGGCCGGGGTATACGGGTGGGCCAGGAGGAGGGACGCCCGCCTGCTCCTGCTCTCCCTGGGAATGGTTTCCCACCTGGTCTTGGACCGCATATGGACAGAGCCCACCACCGCCCTGTGGCCCTCCCTGGGGCCCTTCCTGCGCCATCCCTCCGATCTCACCCTGCTCGAGCAGGTGATGGAATACCTGCGGGACCCCGTTTTCTGGGTCACGGAGACGGCGGGGGCCGCGGTGCTGGTGGCTTCCCTCCGCTGGCTGGGGGTGGATTCCCTCGAAGGGCTGAAGGACTTCCTGCGATGCGGGACCCTGCCCGCCTTTCGCTTGCCGCCTACTGGAGGGGTGCTAAAATAGGTGCGACATGGGAACGGTTTATCTCTTAAGGCACGGAGAGACGGAATACCACGCCCAGCAGCGCCTGCTGGGACGGCTGGACATCGGGCTCAACGAGAGGGGATGGGAACAGGCCCGGCGGGTGGTTGATTTCTTCCGGGGCCTGAAGCTCGACGCCGTGTATTCCAGCCCCCTTAAACGCTGCCTGGAGACGGCAGCCCCGGTGGCCGAGGACCAGGGGCTGTCCATCCAGATCCTGGAAGGGCTCATGGAGGTGGACATGGGTGAGTGGGACGGGCGCACCTTCGAGGAGCTCTTCCGCGAGGAGGGGGAGCTGGTGGGGAAGTGGATGCGCAACCCTTCCTCGGTGACCATCCCCGGAGGGGAGGACTTCGGGGCGGTGCGCGACCGGGTGATGTGCGCGGTGCGGGAGATAACCTCCCGCCATCCCGGTGACCAGCGAGTGCTCGTGGTGACCCACGGGGGGCCCATACGGGGCATCCTATGCGAGGCACTGGGCATGCAGCTGGACGGGATGTTCCGCATCCAGATCGACCTGGCCTCCATCTCCGCCGTAAGGTACTTCGACGGCGGGATCTCCGAGACGGCCATAGTGACCCTGGTCAACGAGACCTACCACCTGCGGTGAGAGCCCCCCACGGGATGCCGTGAGGGACTCCCGCGGGGGGGCGGGACGTAGGGACGAGGGGCCGCCGTTGGCCGGAAGCCTAAGAGCCCGCACGGGTTCCGCGGCGATCCTTATGCCCGAGGAGATGAAGAAAGGATAGAAGCGAGGTTTTCCCCGCTGGAGGACATGGTCCGGAGCCGATCCTTATGCCCGGGAAGATGAAGAAAGAAACGGAATACCTGCTTTTCGACCTGGACGGGACGCTGGTGAACACCATCCCGCTCATCCTGCATGCCTTCCGGGAGACCTTCAAGGCCCTGGGGCTTCCCCCCCGCGACGACCGGGAGATGCTGCTCGAGGTGGGAAAACCACTTCACCAGCAGGCCCTGGACATCGACCCCGAAAGGGCGGACGAGATTTTCCGGGTTTACCAGGAGATGTACGACAGGCATTACCAGGAACTGGTAAAGGACTATCCCGGCGTCCGCGAAGCCCTGGCCGGGCTGAAGGAACGAGGCTACCGCCTGGCGGTGGTAACCTCCAAGCGTTTCTCCAACGCCCGCCTGGACCTGGAGAGATTCGAGCTCCTGTCTTACCTGGAGGCCCTGGTAACCGCGGAGGACACCGAGAACCACAAGCCAGATCCCGAGCCGGTTTTCAAGGCCTTGGAGAAGCTGGGGGGAAGCCCGGAGAGGGCGGCGTTCATCGGGGACAGTCCCTATGACATACGGAGCGCCCACGCCGCAGGGGTGCGGGCGGGAGCCGCGGCGTGGGGTCCATTCCCCCGGGAGGTGCTGGAGGCGGAAAAACCGGACTACTGGATACCGGATCCGCCTTCCCTTCTGCGCATCTTCCCCTGAAGGGGATGGCCGGCGGGAAGGTAGTGGGAGCGGGAGGCGCTCTCCAGCGGGGGAAAACCCCGGAGAGGAGGGGTGGGAGCATGACGCCGGACGGGGGCGGCCTGGACCGCACCGGGTCGAGGAGCGGCGGAGCGCAAGAAGCGGCGGCCGGCGGCCTTCAAGCGGGGGCACCGAGAGGGTGACGGCGGAGACGGCACGGGAAGGTATCGCGGTGACGCTGTAAATCTACGAGGAGATGTGGGGATGCGCGACGGCGAGGAATTGAGGAGAATACTGCGGCGCATAGACGGAAGGGGTTACAAGGCCTACAAGGACATCGAGGGACAGTATGACTTCGGGAGCTACATCCTCTGGGTGGAACACGTGCAGGGTGACCCCTTCGCCGCCCCCAGCAACGTCATCGTTAGGGTTCCCCAGGAGAAGGCGCGCTTCCCCCGCGACACCTTCACCGGTCGCAGTCGGGAGGTGGGGCTGCGGGATTTCCTCACCCGGAGGTTCTACGACCTGGCCGAGCAGGTAAGGGAGGGAAAGAGGGGCAGCGGCAAGAGCGGGCTCATAACCATCGACCGCCCCCACCAGGAGATCCTGGAGAGGACCTCGGTGCTGGTGGACGAGAGGTGGGTGGAGGCCAGGTTCGCGGTAGGCCTTCCGGCCTACGGCCGCAGCATCGCCGGGAGGGAGGCGGAGGAGATGTTCTTCCGCGAGCTTCCCCATATCGTGGCCGGTTCGCTCTTCTTCGAGAGACTGGACCGGGGAGCCCTGTACCGGCACGTGGAGACCAACGAGGACGCCGACTACCTGAGGGGAAAGCTCCGGGAGATGGGGCTGGCGGCCTTCATCGCCGACGGGGCCGTCCTGCCCCGGAGGAGCGGGGTGGACCCAAGGCCCCTCACCACGGGGAGGGTGATACCCTTCCAGTCGCCACCCTCCCTGCGAGTGGAGGTGGAGCTTCCCAACCGTGGCCGGGTCACCGGTATGGGCATCCCGGTTGGTATCACCCTCATCGTGGGCGGCGGGTACCACGGTAAATCCACGGTGTTGAACGCCCTGGAGCTGGGGGTGTACAACCACGTTCCCGGGGACGGCAGGGAGCTGGTGGTGGCCGACCCGGGGGCGGTGAAGATCAGGGCGGAGGACGGGAGGCGCATCGAGAAGGTGGATATCTCCACCTTCATCCGCGGCCTCCCCTTCGGCCAGGACACCACCGCCTTCTGCACGGACAACGCCAGCGGAAGCACCTCCCAGGCCGCCAACATCATCGAGGCCCTGGAGGTGGGGGCCACGCTGCTGCTCATCGACGAGGACACCTCGGCCACCAACTTCATGATCCGCGACGAGCGCATGCAGAAGCTGGTGCCCAAGGAGTTCGAGCCCATTACCCCCTTCATCGACAAGGCCGGGCAGCTCTTCCGGGACTACGGCGTCTCGGTCATCCTGGTCATCGGTGGCTCCGGCGACTACTTCGACGTCGCCCACCACGTGGTTTGCATGGTCAACTATGAACCGCGCGACGTAACAGAGCAGGCCCGGGCCATCGCCGCCGAGCACGTGGCCCGCAGGGCGGCCGAGGGAGGCGATTCCTTCGGTACCCTGAAGCACCGCGTTCCCCTGGCCCGTAGCGTGGATCCCCAGAGGAGGGGCAAGGTCAAGATACGCGCCCGCGGGGTGCGGGCCATCGAGTTCGGGGGGGAGACCATCGACCTCTCCAGCGTGGAACAATTGGTGGACGAGAGCCAGACCCGGGCCATCGGGCACGCGCTCCACTACGCCACCCGCTACATGGATGGGAAGGCCACGGTGAGGGAGGTGGTGAACAAGGTGATGGATGACGTGAGCCGGAAGGGGCTGGATGTCATAGGACCTCCCAATCGGGGGGATTACGCCGCCTTCCGCGGTTTCGAGCTGGCGGCGGCCATGAACCGGCTGCGTACCTTTACCGTGAAGGCCTGAGCCCCCAGCTATAACTGTGAAGTGCCCACCGGTACGAGTACCACATCGTTCCGGTGGACCCTTTCCGGGTAAGCCTGGATCGGAAGGCTAACCTGTCATCCTGAAAAAACAAGCAAGGCGGGCAGGAAGAAGGGAGATCTCCCGTACGTTCAACCGGTTAACCGCCGTTCGGATGGCCTGCGTTGACATGGGAGGCGGGGCGTGTTAACTTAAGTTTCGTCCGCGCGCCGCCGGTTCGACGACGTACCAGGCCTGAATTTCCCACTGTAATTCAAGGTCTTCCGCGTGCTTAAAGCACTTCGAGGGAACAGCTTTTGGGTGAGGGCCTTCCGTGGAGTTGTCCGTTTACCCCTCCCAGGACGCGCGCCATACTGGGAAGGCCCCTCACCCGCCGAAAAACGACGGTTCCCGGAGATTCCCCTTCCTTTACTTTCCCTCAGAAAGCGGATTACCCGGCCCGCAAGGGGGAAAGTAATAAGGCGGGGGCACCTCGGGAGCCGATATCCGATCGTATAAAGGGATTTGAGGAGTAAAGGGATTTGAGTAGTGGGTCTCCCGGTTGAAGAGGGATGAAAGGAGGAGGTCATGCCCTATTTCCAGGATATCCAGGTCTTCTACGATCTCCTGGTCGGGGTTTTCGAAGCCCTGATGAAGGACCCCCGGATACGGCAGAAGGCCCTCGACTCCAGGCTCCTAGTCAGGTTCGTCTACCGGAACCCCGAGGGGGAATTCTGGGTGGACTGCCGGGGAGACGAGGTGAAGGTCTATCCCGGAGGGCCGGGAGAGGAGATGACCCCCGACGCGATCATGTCCATGGAGCTGGACACCGCCCACCGCTTCTGGTGCGGGCAGCTCAACCTGTTGGGAGCCCTTTCCAGCGGCGAGATCGAGGCCGAGGGCTCCATGCCCCGCCTCCTGAAGATGCTCCCGGTCATCAAGCCGGCCTACGACGTCTACAAGAACCTCCTCCGGGAGAAGGGCCTGGAGAACCTCATCGTGGAGGAGGAAGAGGAGGACTGAAAGGAGTTTACGACCGTTCGTTGCCCCTTCTCCGGTAGGGGCTCCCGAGGGTCGCGAGGTCGCGAGTCCGCGAGGGTCGCCGGGGGGTTCCAACCTCTTCGGACAGCGGGCAGGGAAAGTGGGCGGCTCCTGGGCATCGAGGACTCGGAACGCGTGGGAGGTGAGCCGGCTTGCCCACCGATCCCTGGGCGGGATGGCTGGACGGCGTGGAGCGGGAGGCTTCCCGGAACAGGTGGGCCACCCTTCTCCGTTGCCAGGCGAGGGACCGGGTGCTTGCCCAGGCCGGCTTGAGGCCCGGTGCCGTGGTGGTGGACCTGGGATGCGGCCTGGGGCTCCTTTCCCTGGAAGCGGCGCGGCTGGTGGGACCGGAAGGCAGGGTATATGCCGTGGACGCGGACCGGGAGGCCCTGGAGGAGCTGCGCGTAAAGGTCGAGGAAGCCGGCCTGGCCAACGTGAGCCCGGTGTACGCGGAGATCACCAACCTGCCGCTTCCCGCGGGCGAGGCAGATGCGGTGGTGGCGAGGTCGGTGTTCTCCTACCTGGAGGACCGCTCGAAAGTCCTTAAGGAGTGCTTCCGCGTCCTGCGACCCGGGGGGAGGCTTTCCGTCTGCGAGCCCCTGCTGGTGGAGGAAGAGCTGCTGGTGAACTGGGACCTCGAGCTTCCCCTCTGGGAGAAGGCCACGGCCATCCTGAGGGATAACCACCCCGCCTATTCCTTCCGCCGTTCCGACCTGGTCCGGGAGGTCCGGGAGGCGGGATTTACGAGGGTGGACTTCTTCGTCTGGTACGCGGACGTCACCCGTCCCTTCCGGGACGCGGAAGAGGCCTGGAAGGAACTGGAAGAAGCACTTCCAGGCCGGCTGTCCCCCCTCGAGCGGCTGCTCGAGGGGGGCATGCGCGAGGAGGAAATAGAACGCCTGGTGCGGCGCTGGGCCGAGGAGTCGCGGCGTTTCTCCTACCGGGACATCCTGCCCTGCTGTTTCGTCTGGGGTGAGAAGCCGTTGGGGCCCGAAGGCGCGGCGAAAAATGAGATACGGAGCGATGCGGCGGAAAGCTGGGATCCTGGGATGCGATGATGAGGTGGAAAAGAGCGAGGAGGAACGGGTGATGAGAGGTTTCTGCGGCAAATACCTTCTGGTGGACCTGGGAAGCAGGAAGGTGGAGGAAAGGGAGCTGGGGGAGGAGGTCTTCCGCAAGTACGTGGGAGGCACGGGGCTCGGCGCTTACCTCATGCTCAAGGAGCACGATCCCCTGGCGGATCCCCTCTCCCCAGAGGCTCCCCTGATGTTCCTGGACGGGCCCCTGACGGGCACCAATTTCCCGGGCAGCGGGCGTTCCTCGGTGGTGGCCCTCTCGCCGCTGACCGGCCTCTGGGGGGAGTGCAACGTGGGCGGGGCCTTCGGGGCTGCCATGAAGCTGGCCGGCCTGGACGGCGTGGTGCTGGTGGGAATGGCCGATGCACCCGTGTACCTCTGGATTGACGGCGGGCGGGCCGAGCTCCGCGACGCTTCCCATCTCTGGGGCCTGGACACTTATACGGTCAACGAACGCCTGCAGGAGGAACTGAAGGGAGATGGGGGGCTGGTGCGCACCATGCAGATAGGGCCGGCGGGCGAGAAGGGGGTGCGCTTCGCCAACATCGTCAACGAGATGGGAAGCGTGGCCGGGCGTTGCGGCCTGGGGGCGGTGATGGGGAGCAAGAACCTCAAGGCGGTGGCCGTGCGCGGCGGAGGGAAGATGGGATACGCCGACCCGGAGAGGGCCCGGGAGGTCCGCAAGGCGGTGGCCGATAAGCTGGCCAACCACCTCCTGGCCCAGACCCTCCACGAGATGGGGACCAACGGGGCCCTGGACACGGGGATGCTCTCCGGGGACATCCCCATCCGTAACTGGAACGTGGGGGAGTGGATGGAGGCCCTGGACACCCTGAACTCCTTCTACTACAACGACCACATCCTGGTGAAGACCACGGGTTGCTACGCCTGCACGGTGCGCTGCAAGCGGGTGGTCAGGGTGGAAGAGGGTCCCTACGCCATGGAGGAGCACGCGGGCCCGGAGTACGAGACGGTGTGCATGATGGGCACCAACCTCCTCAACCCCAGCCTGGAGGCGGTAGCCAAGGCCAACGATTTGTGCAACCGGCTGGGGATGGACACCATCGCCATGGGCTCGGTCATCGCCCTGCTCATGGAGGCCCAGGAGAAGGGCCTGGTCTCGCCCTCGGATACCGGGCTGGACTTCTCCTGGGGGAACATGGAGGCGGCCCTGGAGGCCATCCGCCTCACCGCCGCCCGGGAGGGCTTCGGGGAGCGCATGGCCCAGGGTTCCCGGGCCCTGGCGCGGGAGCTGGGGGCCCCCGAGCTGGCGGTCACCGTGCGGGGGCTGGATTTCCCGGCCCACGACCCGCGCGGGTTCCACGGTTACGGGCTGGGTTACGCCGTGGGGGCGCGGGGGGCCTGCCACCTCAACACCACCAACCTCCTCATCGAGGGGGGCATGGCCTCCTGGCCGGAGATAGGCCTCAAGGGGCCCTTCAAGGGGATGACCAGCAAGGGGAAGGCGGAGCTCACCTGGAAGTGCCTCTCCGTGGGCCAGCTGTTCAACTCCATGTGCATGTGCGAGTTCATCGGCGCCTTCCTCTCCCTGCACGACCAGGTGGAGATGATGCGCGCCGCCAGCGGCTTCGACTGGACCCTGGACGAGCTCATGGAGTGCGGCTGGAGGATATGGTACCTGAAGCGGCACATCCTCAACCTGCGCGGTTCGGGGCGCAACGACGACGTCCTCCCCCCCAAGGCGCTCACTCCCACCCGGGAGGGGGCCAACGCCGGCTCGGTCCCGGACATGGAGCTCATGCTCGGGGAGTTCTACCGCCTGGCCGGGCTGGACGAGGATGGGAGGGTACCGCCGGACAAGCTGGACCTGTGAAACCTCCTCACCCCAGGAGATTGGCAACGTAGAGGGCGCTTCCCGCCGCCTGCTCCGTTCCCACGCCCCGCGCGCCGGCGTCCGCGCCCACCAGCCACAGGTCCCGGACCGGGGTCCAGGGGGTGGGCTTGTGTACCCCCGTCTGTCCCACGCACTGGGCCAGGCCTATGCATTCGCCGGTGGGCTTGCCGGTGATGGACGCGGTGTGAGCGATGTGGGTGCGCATCTTCCATTCCACGTGGGGCTGCAGGTTGGGAAATATTTCCATAAGTCTCTCCTCCGCCCGGTCCAGGATGCGCTCGCACCACTCCACGTTCTCCCGGTTGACCTCGATGGGCCCGGGCACCCCCATGATCACCAGCTGCTTGCCCGGCGGAGCCGCGTAGGGGTCCCACTCCGAGGGCAGGGGAGTGAAGAGGAAGGGGTCCTCGGGAAGCCCGCCCTTCTCCAGGTAGTCGAACATGTGGTCGGGGTCCAGGTTGGGGATGTTGAAGAAGCTTGGAGCCGGAAGGTCGATCACCCGCCGGTCGAGGCCGTACTTGACGGTGATGAAGGAATAGGAATCCTTCAGCCCTTTGACGTAGGAGACGTATTCCTCGGGAAAGTTCTCCTCCCCGGCCATCTCCACCGTCCGCTTGATGCCCGCGTTGGAGATCACCAGGTCGGCGGGGATCTCCTCGCCTTCCGCGGTGACCACCCCTCGCGCCTTCCCCTCCTTCACCACGATGCTCTTGACCTCGCAGTTCAGGCGCAGCTCCCCCCCGTCGCGCAGGAAGGAGCGCAGAAAGGCCCCGGGTATCTCCCGCGAACCGCCGCGGGGAACCCCCAGGGTCTTCTTGCGGAAGATGTTGATGACACACCACAAGAACTCCCCGGCGCTCACCCGGTGGTAGGGGACCACGGTCAGGAGCATGGAGAGGGCGGCCATGCCCTGCAGTACCGTGCGGTCCTCGGTCACGCGGTGCAGGAACTCCTGCAGGGTTATCTCGTCCAGCTCCACGAGGTAGGAGGGGTTCAGGCGGGCTATCTTCGCCGCTGCCAGGAGGGATTCCAGGAAGGTGTTCTTCCGGGAGGCCCGGTAGACCTCGTTCTGGAGCCTGGTGACGCCGGAACCCTTTCCTCCGCGCGCCAGGAGCCTATCCTTCAGCATGGCCAGCTGGGAGGCTGCGTTGTCCAGGGCCATGCGGGGGTCGAAGGGGCTCTGGTAGAGGTTGATGCGGTACTTCCCCCCGATGAGGAGGTGTTCGCTGGGCTGGGCGGTCAGCCACTCCAGGTCGCCCCGCACCCGGCGGTTGATGTCCCCGTGTTGGCCGGAGGCGCCCATGGAGAACATGTGCACCCCGGAATCCACCAGGAAGCCGTCCTTCTCGAAGGACCAGCACTTCCCGCCGTAGAAGGCATTTTTTTCCAATAAGGTCACCCGGTGGCCCCGGGCCTGGAGGAGGGCGGCCACTCCCGCACCCCCCACGCCCGACCCTATGACCACTATCCTTCTCCCACCGACAGCCATTTGGCAACCTCCCTTTATTCGCGCGGTGCGTATCCGCTCCCTATACTCTTACCTTGCACGGAAAGGGGAACCAGCCCCGGGGCATGGAAAAGGTTTCCGGTACCCCGGCATGTGCTCCACCGGCAGCCTCCAGGTCACTCGTATCCTCTTCTCTTTTCCCCCTTCCCCGGCAAAACTCGCCTCCAGCTGTCTCGAAGAAGACCTTCCCGCCATAATGGAAAGCCAGAGGTCCCAGGTTATGGAAACAGGTTCCGGTACCCCGGCATGTGCTCCACCAGTATCCTCTGGGCCAGCCTACGTTTCTCGAAACGGCGGAAGACGAGCCGGAACCCGAGCACGTTAAGGGAGACCGGGGCCAGTTCCTTAAGGAGCGCCGCCCCGTAGGCCGCGTAGTAGGGACGCACGCAGCGGCGGAACTCCCGCCACGCCCTCTCCCGGTCCTCCACGGCCAGGGCGGCGATCTTCCCCGAGACCAGGGCACCGTGCAGCCCGAAGAAAGCGAAGGGGTCCATGGCCCCGGCCAGGGTACCGGCCAGTATGGCCCTCCCGGCGAACAGGCGCGGGGTGCGCGGGGAGGCGGCGGGCACCGGGAAGGTGAAGCTGCTCCACCGCGGCACCTGCAAGCCCTCGAAGCGGGCCACCTGGGCGGCGAAACGGTCGCGTGCTTCCAGGGATACGGGACGGCGACGGTTAAAGAGGTGCACGTAGAGGATGCCCCGGAAGGCGGCCACATACCCGTAGTCGCTGGTGTAGGTGTCGTGGTACATGTGCACGAAGTTGAGCTCCGGATCGCAAGTGCCGCGGTAGGTGTAATGATGGGAGGTCAGGTAAGGCACCCCGAAGGCGTCGAATCCCTCGAAGTGCAGTCCGGTGGCCACGATGCAGTCAGGGTAGTATTCCCAGAGGTCCTCGGGGGAGAGCACCGGCGAGGAGAAACGGAACTCCACCCCCGCCTCCCGGGCCAGGCGGTAGAGGTGGCTGTCCAGGCTGGTTTCCCGGGGCCCCCTCTCGAAGAACCAAGCCCCGATGAGGCGGGGGTCGAAGTCGTATGCCCTCCCCCCCGCGATCTCCCGCATCTCCCGGATGGGCTCCACCCCCGGCGAGATGTCCAGCCCGAGGTAGGCGTACATCTCCTTCAGCCTGAGGGGGCTCCCCTGGCAGGAGGGGTGGTACAGGGGAGAACCCCCGATGCGCTCCTCCCGCTCCAGGACGGTCACCCGGTGTCCTTTACGGGCCAGGATGACGGCTGCCGTCAACCCCGCCAGTCCGGCTCCCACTATCCTCACCTCGGCCATCTATCCTCCCTCCCCGTGACCCTCGAAAGGAACGCGCACCTTCTCCCGCTCAGGGCCATCGAGACGCTCCCGCTCCCGGCTTAAAATTCCCCGTGACCACCAGGGCGCACGGGAGTGGTTTCCCAGGGCCCTGGAGGCAAAACGCGCAAAGATTGCGCATCCCCCCTTGGATAACCGACTTAATATCGAAATATTTTCATGATCCTACCGTCTAATTTAGCCTTTTTATCAAGCACTTTTTTCAGTCCGTAACCGCTTGACATCCCCTCCGGCGCCTCCCTATAATCCAGTTAAGAGTGACTGACCAGTCGTTCACAAAGTATATAATATATTCAGCGCCTGTATGCAATAACCTTGAGAACAGTCCCCGGTGGGAAGGCTGCGAGGGGAGTCCGGCAAGCAAGGTCATGCGATTCGTTTCCAGGGTGGGAACGGCGTCTTCTTCCGCCGCCCGGCCGGGGAGGGCAAGGCCGTTCGTCGGGACCGGCCGCGCGGGCGGTCCCGGGGATGACGCGAGGAGGGAGGGCCATGAGGGTGGGCACCGTTCTGGAGGAGATAAGGGACATCGTGGGGCCGCAAAACGTCAGCCGGGAGGCCTCCGCAATCGGTAAATATTACCAAGAAAGCGGGGAGGGGAGCCGGTTGACCCTAGTCAGGCCGGCCGACGAGTACGAGCTCAGCGAGGTCATGGTCCTGGCGGAGCGGGAGAAGATACCCGTCTATTCGGTACGCCGGGAGAAGATGGAGGGTGCCCCGCCCCCGGGGGAGGGACTGCTCATCGACCTCTCGCGCATGGACGGCATAAAGGAGATAGACCGGCGCAACCTCATGGGCCACATCTACGCTGGGGTGACCTACGAGCGGCTCCAGGAGGAATGCCTGAAGCGGGACTGCAAGCTCCTGCTTCCCGCCGCCGCCGAGTCGCGTTCCGTGCTCCGTTCCTACCTGGACCGGGACATCCTCAACGGCAACGCGGTTTACCGTTTCCCGAACCTTTCCATCTTTCATGCTGTGCTCTCTGACGGCCGCATCTGGGTGTCGGGGTCCCAGCAGCTGACCGCGGAGGGGATCGCCGATTTCCGCGAGGACCAGGGCCCGCAGTTCTCCCTCTTCTTCGGTGCCAGCGAGGACATCTTCGGCATACCCTTCTACGGCATCGTCTACCTCTATCCCCTGCGTGAGGAACGCCGCGTGTTCCTCTTCGGTTTCGATTCCCTGGAGCCGGCCCTGGAGCTGGCCTACAAGGTGAACCGGGAGGAGCACTGCTTCGAGTGCCTGACCGCCAACTCCCGCTACCTTTCCGTGCTCCTCTCCCGGGACGCGGAGGGGGCGGAGGCGCTGCGCGCCAAGCTCCCGCCGTGGGTCACCGCCCTCAGCATGGAGCACCACGTGGAGCTGGTGGACCTCTGGGAGAAGTATGTGCGGGCGGACGCGGAGGCGCTGGGGGCCCGGGAGCTGGACGCCGAGCTGGCGGCGGCCATGGACGCGCGGTTCAAGAGACCCTGGTACCTCTTCGAGAGGGATTACCTTAAGGGCCGCACGGCGGTGATCCAGCATTACGACTTCAAGAAGCGTGCCCCGGGGCTGCTCTCCGGCCTGCGGGAGTTGGCCTCGGCCAGGGGATACCCGGCGGAAGAGGTGGGGCAGGCGCTCATCCCCGTCTACTTCGGGGGGTCCTTCTACTGCGAGACGGACCTCTACTTCCGCCCCGCCGACGAGGCGGAGAGGGCGCGGGTGGAGGAAACGGTCCGCGAGGGTTACCGCTACCTGCTGGACGAGTCGAGCTTCGTGGACCGCCCCCGGGGAGAGGTGGCGGAGATGGTCTTCGCCCGGACCGACCCCGGGTTCCTCAAGGTCATGAGGACCTTCAAGAACATCGTGGACCCGGCGGGGATCATGAACCCCGGACAGCTCCTCAAGGAGGTGTGAGGGATGAAGAAGCGCATCACCGCTCCCCGGGAGGTCCTGCACGATCTCCAGCAGGACTACTTCATCTGCACCAAGTGCAAGATCTGCCAGGCGGTGCACGTCCAGTTCTGCACCGAGTCCCGCTTCTGGCGCAACTGCCCCTCTGGGACGCGTTTCCGCTGGGACGCCTACTACGCCTCGGGAAAGATGGAGATCGCTCGCGGCCTGCATATCCACGAGCTCGAGCCCTCCGACTCCATGCGCCATATTCTTTACACCTGCATGCTCTGCTCCTCCTGCCAGGAGCAGTGCTGGGAGGTGAAACAGCTGCACCCCACCCGGGTCTTCGAACTCATGCGGGAGAAAGCGGTGCGCGAGGGCTGGGGCCCCATGCCGGAGCACGAGCCGCTCCGCGAGAGCCTGGAGGAGAACGACAACCCCTTCGGGGTGCCGGCCAAAAAGAGGGGGGAATGGGCCAAGGGTTTGGACTTGAAGCACCTGCCCAAGGAGAAGGCCGAGGCCCTCTTCTACGCCGGAGACGCCTATTCCACCGACCCCGCCCTCTTCCCCGCCGTGCGCGCCGCGGCCCGCGTCCTGCAGCTGGGGGGCATGGACCTGGGCATCCTGGGCGCCAAGGAGAAGAGCGACGGCGCCCTCATGCTGCTCATCGGGGACCGCGACTTCTTCGAGACCTTCGCCTTCGACAACGTGGAGACCTTCAACTCCCTGGGGGTGAAGACCATCGTCACCCCCGACGCCCACGCCGCCTGGGTGTTCAAGGAGGAGTACTCGCGGGAACTGGCCCCGGAGATAAGGGTGCGCCACATAAGCGAGGTCCTGGACCGCATGATCAGGAAGGGCGAGTTGAAGCCGGAGAAGGAAGTGCCGATGAAGGCCGTCTACCACGATCCCTGCAAGCTGGGGAGGCGCTTCGACCTCTACGACCCACCCCGCCGCGTGCTGCGGGCCATACCGGGGCTGGAGCTGCTGGAGTTCCCCCGCGCCGCCTTCAACTCCCTGTGCTGCGGGGGCGGGGGCGGGGTGCCCTACGCCTTCCCGGACTACGCCCTGTGGACGGCCAAGGAGAGGCTTTACGAGGCCGAGTGGACGGGAGCGGAGGCGGTGGTGACCAGCTGTCCCTACTGCCTGCAGATGTTCAGAAAGGCGGTGGAGGCCACCGGCAGTCCCCTCAAGGTCTACGACCTGGCCGAGCCGTTGCTCATGTCGCTGGGGGAGGAGGTGTAGGGAGATGTGGATAAGGGACGTGGCCAAGGACATCAAGGAGCGGCGCATATCAGGGATAATTTTCCAGCATGAGGCGGAGCCGCTCCACAACCGTCCCGAGGATCTGGTCCGGGCCAAGGAGATGCTCGTGGAGGCCCTGGGCGAGGAGTGGGTGACCGACGACCCGGTCATCCTCATCGGGTACTCCCGCGACCAGTCACCGCTCCCCGCCCAATATCCCCACCTGGTGGTCATGCCGGAGACCACGGAGGAGGTGGCGGAGGTCTACCGCATCGCCAACCAGTGCCGGGTGGACGTCATCCCCATGGGGACCGGCCTCACCACCATGGCCCTGCACATCCCCCTCTACGGCGGCATCATCATGGACCTCCGGCGCATGGACAAGATCCTGGAGGTGGACGGGGAGAACATGTACATGGTCATCCAGCCGGGGGTGAACTACCTGGCCGCCCAGGTGGAGGCCCAGAAGGTGAAGTGCAGGGTGCTCAACCCCTCCACGGCGGCCACCGCCGGGGTCATCTCCAACCACGCCTTCTGCAACATCAATACCCTGGCCTCCAAGTACGGCTTCGGCATCGACAACATCATCGACATGACCATGGTCCTGCCCGACGGCACCATCCTCAAGACGGGCCCCGCCGCTTACGGGGCGGTCAAGGCCCACGTGCCGGGCCCGGGTCCGGACATGGCTTCCCTCTTCCGCTACGCCTTCGGGACCCTGGGGACGGTCACCGAGATGACCCTGCGCCTCTACCCGGAGCCGGAGCACATCTACCAGATATTCCCTGCATACGAGAAGGACGACCTCAAGTGCGTCATCGACGTCCTGTACAAGGTGGCCAACGAGAACCTGACCCTGGAGCTGGCCCACATGCAGAACTCCTTCTTCGGCATCTTCGTGGGGGCCACCAACGCCCAGGCCAGCGCCATCGCCGGGACCTTCCCCCGCAACAACCTCTTCACCATCTTCGCCGGCTCCACCCCCGAGGAGGCGCGCCTCAAGGCGGAGATCATCCAGCGGGAGATACTGAAAATAGACCCGGAGTGGGAGTTCCTTCCCCCGGAGGCGGTGGAAGACCTCACCGCCGACCTGCGCAGCGTGAACCTGGACCGCTGGCAGAAGTACTTCAACGTCACCGTGCGGGTGATGCGGGTGCGCGGCTCCTTCCTCATCGGGGCCCTCATCGGCCACCTGGACAACTTCCTGGAGGCGGAACGCAACATGCGGGTGGCCACCAGCGACCAGGCCGGCCACACCGACGACAACCTGCCCCCGGACGACGCCTCCACCTACCTCCAGCCCTATCACATGGGGCGCTCGGCGTACATGGAGTACGACGTCTATTCCAACCAGGGGGACAAGGACGATAACATGCGCATGTTCATGACCTACATGCGGGCCATGTTCACGGGGATACTGGGCCACGGGCTGGTCCTGGCCTGCGGGGCGATACCCCTGACCAAGGGAATGCCCGTCCCCCTGCCCGAAGGCATGCCCAAGCTGGACGACCTCATGCCGCTGATCATGCCCAACAGCGCGACCTTCACGGATACCTTCATCGCCTTCAAGATGGCCGTGGACCCCAACAACATCTCCGCCCGGAGATGGGATTACCAGACCGGGTTGTGCAAGAAACTGACCCTTTGACTGGCATACATGCCGGATAGTCGGCAAGGAGGGAGGTGGTAGGAGAGAGGAAGACCGGCATGGGAAGGAAGGCGGCGCGGGCGGCGCGCGGACCAATCGCCCCGTCGCTTCTTTCCGGCGAAGCGGAAAACGGCGATTCTGGGTTCGGGAGACCGCCCGCCGGACACCGGATACGGCGGGCGGTCCACCCACCAGCCGTCCGTTGCAGGGTGGTGATCAACCCGGGATGGAACGAAGTTTCATGACCGATCAAGGCCGCCGCTTCGAAGCCTGCGCTCAGAGTGTGGCGGGGATAGCTGGACGGTGAAATAGCACGGGGCAGGAAGACGGGAACCACGTGGAAGGACGAGTGCTTTGCTTTTCTTTCCTGGAATAGATTGGTAAGAATCGCCGGGAGACCTCCCATTCCATCCGGGTGGCGACAAGGGAGGGAAACAGGGGAAGCTCTTCCGCGGAGGCGTGCAGCTCCGGGAGGTTGGAAGATTTGGCCGAGGTAACCGTGGTGGGGGCCGGACTGGCCGGGCTGACGGCGGCCATCAACTGCGCCCGTTCCGGCCACCGGGTCAGGGTCTTGGAGAAGAGGGAAAGGGTGGGGGGAGACCCACGCATTAGGCCAACGGTGGACGTCACCCCCATGGAGCCGGGCAAGCTCGGCCGTTTCATCGGCATCGAGCTTGGGCCCCCTTTCGTGGTCCCCACGCGGGAGTTCCTGGTGGATGTTTACGGGAAGAAGTTCCTCTTTCCGGGCGACTATTTCCGCCTGCATTCCGTGGAGAGGGGGAGCCGTTCCACGTCCCTGGACACCTACCTCTACGACCTGGCCCGGGAGGCGGGCGTGGAGTTCGAGTTCGGGACGAACGTAGGTTCGCGGGAGGAATTCGAACGCCTTCCGGCAAACACCATCGTGGCCACCGGCCTGGAGGCGGAACCCTTCCTGGCCCTGGGGCGCCCCTACCTGGACGTCTTCGGTTTCGTGGCCGTGGCCCCTTGCGAGGGGGAACCGCGTATCCTGGGTTATTTCGACCGAAATACCAGGTATTACCATTATTGCGCCAACCTCCACGGCACCTCCTTCGCCCTGGCCTTCAACACTCGGCCTCTACCGGATTCCGCCTGCCGGGAGTGGGCGGAAAGGTTGGAGGAGGAAGGATTCCGCTTCCGGGAGTGGCGGCCCCACAAGGGCGTGGTGGCCACCCGGGGCGTTTCCGCTCCCGCCCTCTTCGCCGGGGACAAGATTCTGGCCGGGACCCTGGCCGGGGTGCAGGACCCTCTCTTCCTCTTCGGGGTGCACGGTTCGCTGGTGTCGGGAAAGATCGCCGCTATGGCCGTGGAGAACAGGGAGCACGCCTGGCGGCTCTTCCGCCGCTTCACCTCCCGTTACCGTTACATGTGGCTTTACAAGACGCTCTTTGATCTCCAGCCACACTTCTTGCGGCGCCCAGGCTTGAACCTTGCCTTCGGTTGTCTTTTAAGGTTCCCAGCCTTGCTCCGCCCGCTCCTAGACGAAGCGCTGAAATCCGTTCCCGGCTTCGGGATGCTGGGATAGGAAGGGGGGTTCGGAGGATGACGACCAAGAAAGTGTTCATCATAGGGGCTGGCCTGGCCGGCCTGTGCGCGGCCATAACCGCGCGCAAGCTGGGCTACGAGGTCCACTGCGTGGACCGCTACAACCGGGTGGGCGGCATGCCCGGCGCACACCCCTTCGTGGATTCTACCCCCTTCGATCCCGCGCTCATG
Source organism: Actinomycetota bacterium (assembly GCA_030019255.1). Taxonomy (NCBI): domain Bacteria; kingdom Bacillati; phylum Actinomycetota; species Actinomycetota bacterium. The sequence continues at coordinate 3,707 of JASEFK010000019.1, read as the reverse complement.
TCCCGCTTTCTCGGCGTGCCCATAGGGGAACCACAGGTGGGTCCGTGCGAGAATTTCAACGTCTATTCCTTCGGGAAGCTGTACCGGCTGAACCCCGCCCTTTCCGGCCTGCACAACGTGGAGCGGGGGCCGCGAAAGACGGCCATCGACCGCTATCTCCACGACCTGGCCCTGGACATGGGGGTGACTTTCGAATGGGGAAACCCGGTGCTCAGCCGGAAGGATCTGGCCCAGTTCCCGCCCAACACCATCGTGGCCACCGGGCCCTACCGCGAGGTTTTCGACGCCCTGCGTATACCCTACGAGACGGCCTACGGGTACGTGATGAGCGGGATCTACCGGCCGTGGGGGGAAAGGTCGTACGCCCGGCGGTGCACCGTTTACTTCGACCGTTATACCCGCGATTACTGCTATCTACCGGCCGCCAACGGCATCGTGGCCGGGCTCTTCTTCGCCCGCCGCCCGGTGGGGGAGGAACAGCGGGCGACGTGGGAAAAGCAGATAAGGGAGACCGAGGGGGTGGAGTTCAAGACCTGGAGGATGGAGCGGGGCTGTTTCGCCTCGCGCTATCCCTGCCAGCCGCGCCTCTTCGCCGGGGACAAGATTCTGGCCGGGACCCTGGCGGGAGCCCAGGACCCGGGCACTTACTTCGGATGCCACGGGGCCATGATCTCGGGAAAGATAGCCGCCATCGCCCTGGAGGACAAGGCCCTAGCACAGGAGATGTTCGACCTCTGCAACCGAAGCTTCAATTACATGTGGTTCCTGCGGCGGGTGGCCATCAACTACATGCCGGAATTCCTGCGCGAGTCCCTCCTGAACACCGCCCTGGGATTTGTTACCAAGTGGGAGATCCTGGGAAAGATGCAGGGGAGAAGTTTCAAGCGCATGATACCGGGTTACCTGCTGCTTTTACGCATGGAAAAATACGCGAAGTACCTGGACATGTGAGGCGGCGGGCAAGGGCAACCGGGGACTCGCCGTCGGCCTGGCGGAGGTGGAGAAGTCAGGATCCAACTTGACGATAGGTTTTCTCGAATCGGCTCGATACGCCAGGCAGGACGCGGTGCGGAAAACCTTGTCCGGCGGAGCGGTCGCTGCCCGGGTGAGGCTGACCGAACAGAGAAATCCGGGGTTGGAAAGGGGGTAAGGAGAGTGAAGGACGGAGGGCCCGTATACGTGGTGGGGGCAGGGCTCGCGGGGCTGACCGCGGCCATCAACCTGGCCCGCCGGGGCAGGGAGGTGGTGGTCCTGGAGAAGGGGAAGCGGGTGGGCGGACTGGCGATATACAATCCATCCCCACACGGCACGCCCATGGACGCCGAGGCCATGTCCTGTTATACGGGAATAGACCTGCGTCCGGCCATGGTGCCCCTCGAGGAAGGGGTGATATCCATCTGGGGCAAGAGGTACCGCCAGAAGTTCCCTCGCAACGTGCGGGCCTGGATGATCGAGAGAGGCCCCCGCAAGACTTCCATGGACCACTACCTGTACCGCCTGGCGGTGAAGGAGGGCGTGCGTTTCGAGTTCGACCAGCCCGTGGTGAGCGACCGCCAGATCAACCAGCTCCCCCGCAATTCCATAGTGGCCACCGGCCTGCACGTGGACGGCTTTGAGGCCGCCAACGTTCCCTACCAGATCCTGCACGGATACTTCGCCAAGTGCCGGGTGCCCTGGAAGGAAGCCCGGGTGACCATGTATTTCGACGACTACACCCCGGATTACGCCTTCACCTGTTCGGTGAACGGCATCGCCTTCGCCCTCATCTTCAACCGTCACCGTCCGGTGGCCCGCTGGGAGGTGGAGAAGTTCGCCGAGCAGGCGGTCATGGAGGATGGTTACCCGTTTAAGAAATTCCAATTACTGGAAGGAGGGGCCGCCCCCGTGCGGCGCATCACCAACCCCAGGCTTTTCCAGGGAGACATGATCCTGGCCGGGACGGTGGCCGGGATGATGGATCCCATCCTCTTCTTCGGCATGCACGGCGCCTTCCTCTCCGGGAAGATTGCCGCGCGGGCGGTGGAGGACCCGGCGGGGGCCTACGACGAGTTCCGCCGCCTGAACATCACCTTCTACCCCGTGCTCCTGGCCAAGAGGCTGTTGGACATAAGCCCCCGGGACCTGGTCATCAAGTACCCGGCGCGCATGGCCATGCGGCTGATGCCCCTCTTCGGACCCCTGCTCATGCGCCAGGCCTTCAAGATCAACGTAACCGGATATGGCCGGTTCTGAGGGATTGTAGGGAGATTCCCGGGGCACGTGCTGGGTGTGGGATCCTTCCCGCTTCATGAGGGTCCTTTAGGGCGTGCATCGTACCAATAACGCCGACGGTCACACCTACATGGCTGTCCTTCTTTGCCCGGGAAGATGGGGTCGTTTCTTTCGTGTACTAAGTGGTGAGCACGTGCGTGCCTAGCCCCGTCTGGGCTCCCAAACCTATGGAATGGCTGACGTTTCTTTCATGTACTGCGTGGTGAGCACGTGCGTGCCCCCGGATCCCCGGCGGGATGAAACAGGCACCCGCCTCAGGTCTTGTCGCATTCTTTCATTACCTGCCGAGCGAAGGCCCGGGCCTTCTCCAGGCGGGAGTCGTCCGGCTGGCCCTTGGTCAGCGGTCCGTATTCGGCGAACTGGCGGTGCTGCGGGTTTTCGCTCCTGGCCAGGAGGTCGATGACCGCTTGGTCCAGCTCTCCCTGGCAGTCGAACATACCTATCAGGTCGGCACCGCTCAGGGAGGCCCGGCAGTTCTCCAGGTACTTCCGCGTCTCCTCGTGGTCCTCCGGGGCGGCGTGGGTGACGAAGACGGCTACCCTTCTGCCCCTGGCCTTCTCCTCTAAAAAAGCCCGGGCCTCCGCCGCCGGGTTGGAGGCATGGATGGGAAAGCCGATAAAGGCCAGGTCGTAGCCCTCCAGGCTCTCCACCTCCGAAAGGGGCCGGAGCTCCTTTTCTTCCTCGATCTCCTCGTAGATGACTTCCGCCACCCGCCTGGTATTGCCGGTCTGGGAGAGATAGGTGACCAGTACTTTCATGAGAGCACCTCCCGTTTCCATCCCCCGTTCCCCACGGGTCCTCCTGTTCACCATGGTTTGTTCACAGTGATTGTAACAGGCTGCGGTAGAAGTGGATAGGAGCCGCGGGTCGTCATCCATACACTGCCTTCCCATCGAGACCAGGTCGTCCCACGCGTGAAAGGCGACAGGAGCGGGCGGGTCGCCGTCCATCCCCTTCGCTTCGGGAAAATACCCACGGTGAGCTCCACTTGGCCTGGAAACGGTGATGCAAGGGGGAGAGGTGCGTACATGGCCATCCGGAATACGGATGTCATAACTGCGTCATCTTTGTCCCCACCTTTCGGAAGCATCCATCACGCCTCCCTCTTGCGCTTCAGTCCAACCGTATATCCCAGATGTCATCTTCATTAAAATCCTTGGGATGGATCATTGGGAGCTTGATCCCCTATTTCTTCCAGTTACGACGGGAGTAGAATCTTCATTAAAATCCTTGGGATGGATCTTTGGGAGCAGAGTCTTACGGCAACGGTTTACCCATCCAGGACTTCCGTCCGCTGGATGATACGAGGCTCTGGCAAGATGCTTGACCGCGGTCAACGAAAAAACGGTACTTTGAGGGTAGGATAATCTTGTGTGGTCGGGAGGTAGCGTATACGAAATTGTGTCACCAAATCCATAGACATTATGGAGAGCAAT
>JASEFK010000018.1:419-46751 GCA_030019255.1 Actinomycetota bacterium | reverse complement strand
CTTCACCTTCCTGGGGCTTCTCCTTGGCGGTGTCGGGTATAACCAGACCGGACTTGGTCCGCTCCTCGCTCTCGCCCGGCTTGACCAGTACCCGATCACCCAGCGGCTTCAGCTTCATCTACGCATCCCTCCTATCCTCTCTTTTTTAGGCTTTACCCATCCTTTTAAAACAAGCTAAAACTTTCGCTGGCACTCCCGGGAATAGAGTGTTATCACTCAGATCTTAAATATGTTAGCACTCTACTCTCGAGAGTGCTAAAGAGAGGATAATACAAAGGTCCCGGGAAATCAAGAGGTTAGGGTGTAAAATCTTTGCATCTTCCGTTTCAGGTTCCGACGAAGACGGGCGGATGCGATTGTAAGACGGGGGTGAGGAACTTGGAAGGTGATGCCCACCAGATCATGCAGCGCCTGGGAGAGGAGCTCCCCAGGGTCATGGAATCCTTCTCCGGCCTGCACGACAGTGTCCTCAGCGAGGGGGCGCTCAGCGTGAAGGTCAAGCGCCTCATCCTGGTTGGGGCCTCGGTGGCCGTGAGGTGCGAGCCCTGCATCCGCGTGCACGTGCGGGGAGCGCTAGAGGCGGGAGCCTCCCGGGAGGAGATACTGGAGGCCGCGGGAGCCGGCATTCTCATGGGCGGCGGTCCGTCCGCCGCCTACGCCGCTCTCTACCTTCTGGACGAGCTGGACCGTCAGTGCGGCTGAACCCAACAGTCGCCTGGGGCGTGTCGCAGGCATCAAGGAAGGAGCGGGGACCTTGCACCGTGGACGTGTCAAGCCCCCCGCGGCATGGCATGTAAAAAGTCCGTCAGCCGACGTCCCGGTTCCCCTCACCCCTCACCCGGGGACTCCATCCGGGGACTCCCCGGGGAGGGGCAGGGTGGCCGCGGCATCCACGTCCAGGGACGCCACGTCCCCCTCCTCCAGCATGCGCCATCCCAGGTAGGCCACCATGGCCGCGTTGTCCAGGCACAGGTTCAGGGGAGGGTAGAAGAGCTCCGCCCCCCGCGACTCCAGGGCCCCCCGGAGGCTGCTGCGGAGATAGCTGTTGGCGGCGACCCCTCCGGCCAGCACCACCCTCCTCGCGCCCGTCTCCTCCACCGCCCGGGTGATCTTGTGCACCTGGACCTCCACCACCGCCGCCTGGAAGGAGGCGACCACGTCCGCCACCGGGACCTCCTTCCCCTCCGCCCGCACCCTGCGCACATAATTGATGACCGCCGTCTTCAGCCCGGAGAGGGAGAAGTTGTAGGTCCCGTCGTGCAGGAGGGCTCGAGGGAAGGGAATCGCCCGGGGGTCCCCTTCCTTTGAGAGGCGGTCGATTTCCGGACCGCCGGGATAGCCCAATCCCAGGAAGCGGGCGATCTTGTCGAAGGCCTCCCCGGCGGCGTCGTCCAGGGTCTTTCCCAGTATCCGGTAGCGACGGTGGCCCAGCATGTGCACCAGCAAGGTGTGGCCCCCGGAGACCACGAAGGCCAGGAGCGGTGGCTCCAGGCCCGGGAAATGGAGGAAGTTAGCGTATATGTGAGCCTCCAGGTGATTCACCGCCAGGAGGGGCAGGTCCAGGGCGAAGCATATCGCCTTGGCCGCGGTGAGTCCCACCAGGAGGGACCCGATGAGCCCCGGCCCCCGGGTCACCGCCACCCCCCTCAGGTCCCGGTAGCCGATGCCCGCCTGGGACAGTGCCTCCCGCACGGCGGGAAGAAGGGCCTCCAGGTGAGCCCGCCCGGCCACCTCGGGGACCACGCCTCCGTACTTGGAATGTAAGCGGGCCTGGGAGGAGATGACCAGCGAACTCACCTTCCCCCCGCGCTCCACCACCGCCGCGGAGGTCTCGTCGCAGGAGGTCTCGATGCCCAGCAGGAAGTCCGCGCCCATGTCAAACCGCCCCGTACCTTCGCTCCAGTTCTTCCAGTCTTTTCCTGTACTCCGGAGTGGTGATGTCCTCCGTCCACATGATCAGGGCGTTCTCCAGGTTGTCCAGGTAATACTGTTTCCGTTCCCCCATGACCTGAAAGCCGAACCGGGTGTAGAGCTCTATGGCCGGGCGGTTGGACTTGCGCACCTCCAGGGTCAGGAAACGCGCTCCCATCCTCTCCGTCTTCCGCACCAGCTCCAGGAGCAGCCTGGCGCCTATGCCCCTGCGGCGCAGATCCTCGCGCACGGCCAGGGTCATGACGTGCGCCTCGTCAAGAATAAGTAGCGCTCCGCCGTAACCTACCAGTTCCCCGCCGCTGCGGGCCACCAGGTAACAACCCTCCCATTTCTCCAGCTCCCGACGGTACATTTCCTCCGTCCAGGGGCTGGAGAAAGCCCTCCTCTCCAGCTCCATGACCTCGGGGAGGTCTTCCGGTTGCATGCGCCTTATGAGAAGTTCCGGGAGGCGCGTCCCCTCAGACATTCCTCACCTCGCCCACGTCCGGCCGCCTCAGGTACAGGGGAATCAGGGAGAGGTGGTCCTCCACCTCGCCCCGCCCGTGAAGCTCCCGGCACAGCCATGCCAGCCCGGCGGGATCCGGCCCCCGTCTCTCCGCCCGGCGCGCTTCCCGCGGCCAGACATCCGGGTAAGCGCCTACGCCGCTTCCCACCAGGAGAAGCTCTCCCTCCAGGCCGATCATCCTCTCTACCAGAAAACGGGCCGTCTCCTCGGGTCCGCACACCAGCGGCCCCGCGAGAAGCTTCGGGAAGGCGAACCCGCCGTGGCCCTCCATCCGGAAGAGGGCGCTGTAGATCTCCCCCTGCCTAGCGTCCAGGGCCACGAAGACATTCTCCGTGCCCTCCGGTCCCACGGCCGCCGCCGCCAGGCTATCCGGGGCCACCAAGGGTAACCCCAGCACCTCGGCCAGCGCCTTGGCGGCCATAACCCCCATGCGGATCCCGGTGAAGGACCCAGGCCCCCTGCCTATCCCCAACAACCCCAGGTCCCGCGGCGTGATGCCCGCCTCGCGCAGCAGGTCACCGGCGACGGTGAAAAGGAGCCTCGCCCGTTCCCCTCCCTCCCAAGAGCTGTGAAGCATCACCCCCGGACCCTCGAGGACCACCAGCCCCCGCGGTCCAGCAAGGTCCATGGCCAGAAGCCAGCGTCCATTATTTTCCATCAGGAATCTTCTCCAAACCTTTCAATCTCTCCCCCCAGGTTCCTCCCCTGGGAACCAGGCGGACGACCCGCTCGTTTTCCTCTTCGCCGTAGGAGAGGTCCACCTCCAGGTATTCATCGCGGAAGAACTCCCTCACCCGGTCGCCCCACTCCACGGCGACCACCCCTTCGCCTCCCAGGAGTTCCTCCACGCCGAGGTCAAGAAGATCCGAGGCGCCCTCCAGTCGGTAAGCGTCGAGATGGTGAAGGGGAAGGCGACCCCGGTATTCCCTGAGCAGGGTGAAGGTGGGGCTCACCACCCTCTCCCCCACCCCAAGGCCCTCGGCCAGACCCCGGACGAAGGAGGTCTTGCCGGTCCCCAGCTCGCCCACCAGAAGTATGACGTCCCCCGGCTGGAGGAGCTCGGCCAGGCGGGAGGCCAGCTTCCGGGTCTCCCCCTCCCCCCGCGTTTGGAAGGCAGGAAGCAAGCCACCGGTCCCGGAATCCCTCTCCGTCGCCACGGTAAGGCCAACACCCCTTCAGAAGAGGCCCATCTGCTCCGGCTGTTCGTCCGCTGCAGCCGGGACCGCCTCCTCCGAAGGCCCCTCCCCGGCTTCCCAGCGCACCCTTTCCGCGTCCAGGTGCTCCTTCAGCCTCTGGAAATCCTCCACCAGAACGGCCTTCAGGGGAGGCTTGTGCAAGGCGGCCGCGGGATGGAAAAGGGGAACGTAGGCCAGACCCCCCTTGCGGATGAGCTTGCCATGGAGCTGGGATATACCCGTCCCGGTGCGCAGAAGTATCTTGGTGGCATGGTTGCCCAGCGTGCAGATGATGCGCGGCCTGATTATCTCTATCTGCTTGTAGAGGTAGGGGGTGCAGGCGGACAGTTCCTCGGGCAGCGGGTCCCGGTTTTCCGGGGGGCGGCATTTCAGGGTATTGGCGATGTAGACCTGGGAACGCTGCAGCCCGATGGACCGCAGCAGCTGGTCCAGGAACTGGCCGGCCGGGCCCACGAAGGGTATCCCCTGGCGGTCCTCGTGGAAACCGGGGGCCTCCCCCACGAACATGATCTCTGCATCCGGATTGCCGCTCCCCAGGACCAGGTTGGTACGGGTTATTCCGAGGGAGCAGGCCATGCAGTCCTTGATGGCCTCGTAGAGCTCCTCCAGGGTGGTCGCTTCTCTCCAGTCCCCCATATCCACCTCCCAACCCTCCGCTAAAGGGACCTCCGGCCTAAACCATCCCTCCCGGCGGGCGGAATCCGACTCCGCCCTTCGGGGTTAAATATATTCAATAACCGGCGACCCGCTTTTACAACCCCGGGGATGGGCGCGACGTGCATGGTGGGGAAGGTATTGGGGCCAGTGTAAGCGACGGAAGGAAAGGCGTGAGGTATCCTTGCATCCAGGTTTTCAGTCCCCGCCCTCCCCGCCCCTTATGCCGCGGCCTTTCTTGCCTGCCTGTCCCCAGGTGATGAAGCGGCGCCGGATGGCGTTCCTTCAGGGCTTGCAGGAGGAGCAGCTGGTGGCGGTGCAGGAGGAACAGCTGGAAGAGGAGGCCGAGGAGCGGAAATCCCCCGAGGAAGCGGACCCGCTCTTGAACCCGAAGGAGGAGAAGAGCTTCTTTATCTCCCGGCTCCCGCAGCGGGAACAGCACTCCGCCGCGTCCGACATGCTGCGGGCGAAATATTCGAAGGTCTCACCGCAATCTCCGCACTTGTATTCGTAGAAGGGCATAAACATCACCTTCCTTTCGAAATAATTCTATTACCCTCCGTGCCGGGGGACAATGTGCGCCCTCAACGCGGATATAACGCGGGCGCGGGTCCCGCCTCCATCCGTAGGCCTCTCGTCCAGCTGTCACCTCCAAGAAACCCCACCCTTCCCCCCAGGCGACCCGCGGAAGGAAGTTTCCCGGCAAGCGCCGCAGGTTTCCTCTCCAGGCATATCGCTAACCATCTCTTATAAAAAAGGCCATGGATGTGGGCGCGCTGGACGGGCCCAGTGGTCGCTTTCAGGGTTGAAAATGCTTGAAGACCAGCCTTTCCTCGTGCCAAAACAAGGTCAACGGGAGGAAGGGGGCGCAGCTTGTTGTGCTGGAGGCAGGCGAGGTATATCTTATTGCTCGAACCGCTCCTCGGAGACAGGTAAAGCCGCAGGCACCGTCGGGACCTGCCGGGAGGAGATGCCTGCACCCCGAGGAAGGGAGGAGCACTTACTTCCTTGCAAGGACCGCGCTCGGGAGGCAAGGTGAGATCGCGGGCATCTACGGAGGTTCAAGGATCAGGTGACCCATCAACACCCCGAAGAAGGGGAGGGGCATATGCGGATCGGGAGATGGAGAACGGGACAAGGGTGATCGGGGGTAAGGAAGGGAGGAGAATCTGGCCCCTTCTCCTCCTCGCGGGTACCGTTTTTCTATTTTTCCGCCAACTTCTCCTTCTCCGGAAGGTGCCCTGGATCTCGGACATCAGGAACTATTACCTGCCCAACTGGAAATACCTCTCGGGACTTTTGCGGAGCGGGGACTTCTCCTTCTGGTGCTCCGGCATATACTGCGGGTTCCCGCTCTTCGCCGACAGCGAGATGGCCTTATTCTACCCCTTGACCCCGCCTTTCATGCTCCTTCCTTCCACTGCGGGGTTCAATTACTTCCTGGTCCTCCACTACCTTCTGGGCGGATGCTTTCTCTACCTCTACTGCCGGCTCCTCCGCCTGGGCCGTTCCGCATCCTGCTTTGCCGCCGCCCCCTTCATGCTGTCGGGCTTCTTCCTCGCCCACCTGGTGCATCCCAACGTGGTGGCCACCCTGGCCTGGATTCCCCTTTTCCTGTACCTCCTGGAAAGGGCCCTTCAGGAAAATCGGTTTTCGTTCCACCTCCTGGCCGGGGGCGTTCTCGGCCTCCAGTTTCTCTCCGGGTTCCTGATGATACCCCTCATCGAGGTGCTCCTGTCCTTCTTCTACGTCTTCCTGCACCCGGAGGCTTCACAGCGAAGTTCCAGGATGGCGGCCCTGGCCCGCTGGGGAGGGTCCGTCGCCCTGGGCCTCGGCCTGGGGATGATCCAGAACCTTCCCAGTTACCACCTGGTGAACAGTTCCTACCGGGCGGGCGGCCTCTCCTCCTCCCTGTCCAACGTGGGTAACCTGCCCGTCCTCCAGCTCGCGGGCGTCTTCTTCCCCCGCGCCTTCGGCAGGGGCCTGGCCCAGAGCGGGTACCTCGGGGCCTGGACCTTCGAGGAGACCTACATTTACGCGGGAATCCTGCCCCTCCTCTTCGCCCCCGCGGCCCTGAGGAAACCGCGCCGCTGGCCGGCCCCTTTCCTCTTCTGGGCGGGCGTGGTTGCACTGCTCTTAAGCCTGGGGAACCAGGGGCTGCTGTGGCCTGTCCTGCGTCATCTCCCCGGCTTTCACGTGCTCAAGGGTCCCGGTCGTTTCTTCCTGATCACCAACCTCTGCCTCCTCGTCCTGGGGGCCATGGGCTTCGACCGCTGGCGCGGGGAGGAACTGGAACCGGACCAGCTTCACGGCATCCTTCGGGGATGGACCGTCTTCGCCACCGCTTCCGCGGCCCTTCTCGCGCTTTTCGTATTGCTTTACCGCACCGACGTGCTCCATTTCCGGGATTTCGCCGCCGCCGTGAGCGGCCCTTTCCTCTCCGGCATCAAGATCTCCGCTTCGCAGGTCCTGGACGGGTTGGCCGCTTACTTCACCTCCCCCCACGTGGAGCTTCTGATCCCCGTGGGCCTCCTGGTCCTCTTTCTGTTCTTGTTGAAATATCCCTGGAGGGGGGTCAACGGCAGGAGGACGGTGGCCGCCCTGGTGGTCATCCTGGCCGTCCTGGACGTCTTTTACGTCGCCGGCCTGGTGTTCAAGCCCATCCCTCGCAACCGGGCCGATTACCGGCCTCCGGTGCTGGACGTACTGGAGGAAGATAGCGCCGGCGGCAGGGTGGCCCTTCTGGGTGAGCCGGGGGTGAAGCGGGGGGAGTTCTCCTTGGCCCCCAACCAGCTCCTCCCATACGGGTTGGAAGATGCCTTCGGATTCTCCACCATCCCGCCCGCCAGGGTAGACCGCTTCCTGGGACTCCTCCAGGTGGAACCCAGGGACAGGGCTCTGGCCCTGGCGGGGGTGAAGGTCCTCCTCTCCAACCTGGTCAGGGTACGGGGCACGGCATACGACCTGGGTTCTCCTTTTACCTTCCCCTCCTGGATGGGCAGCGTCGATTACGCCGTCGACCCCTCGGTCAAGGGAAGAGAGCTGCGGCTGCTGCTGGACGGACCCATTCTGGACCCGGAATCCCTGGGAACCGTCCATCTCAAGCTCCAGGCCCGCCGGGGAGGGCGGCTGCAGGACCTGCCCCTGCTGGTCCTGGAAAAGGACACCGGAGAGGAGGACTATTTCCTTTCCGTGATGTACGACCAGGGACCGGTCAACTTCCAGAGGGTGAGGTTCCGCTCTCCCGGTTTCGGCGACGGGCGGGAGGCCTTGGAGATAAGGATTCCCCTCCGCCTGCGCCACACCGACCGCCTCTCGGTCTTCTCCCTCTGCTCCGAGGGGCTGCGGGGCTCCCGCCTGGCCGCCGTCAGCCTGGTGGACGAGGATGGCAGGTCGGTGCCCCTCCTGCCCTGGGCCCCGGTCTATTCCGACGGGAGGTACGCCGTTTACCGGGTGGGGGACCCCGCACCACAGGCCTTCACCGCCTGGGAAGTGCGGTGGGTAGACGACTGGAAAGCCGCGGTGGACCTGGCCTTCTGGGAGGGATACCGCGAGGGCGAGGTCATACTCTCGCGCGCCGAGGTGGATCCCGCGACGCGGCGGCGAATAGAAAATATTTCCAGGCCGGAAGGGGAAACGAGGGTGGAAGTGCTGGAAAGGGGCGGCGACGGTCTCCTTCTCCGGACCTCGGGCACCGGAGATACCGTGCTTGTGCTCAACCAGGATTACCTGCCCGGGTGGAAAGCCTTCCTGGACGGGGAGGAACGCCCCCTGTTCTCCGCCTATGGTTTCCTGACCGCCCTTTACCTGCCGGCGGGCGAACACCGGGTCTCCCTCCGCTACCGTTCGCCGGGGCTGCTCGCGGGAGGGGTGATCAGCCTCCTTTCCCTGGCCGCCTTCCTCGGCCTCCTGGTCTTGTCCCTGCGCCGGGAGCGGGCCCGAGAACGAGCAAAGGAAAGCGAAAAAACCTCTCTTCCTCCGCCCGACTCCGGGGGGATAAGCGCCTTCTTCCCCTGCTACAACGATTCCGCCACCATCGGGGAGGTGGTGGAGAAGGCCCTCCGGGTGCTGCGGGAGCTGACGGACGATTACGAGGTCATCATCGTGGACGACGGGAGCTCCGACGCCTCGGGTGTGGTCATCGATTCCGTGGCCGCCGCCCACCCCGAGGTGAGGGTGGTCCGGCACGACCGCAACCGCGGCTACGGGGCGGCCCTGCGCAGCGGGATAAAGATATCTTCCAAAAATTGGATTTTCTACACTGACAGCGACGGCCAGTACGACGTGGAGGAACTGCGCAAGCTCCACGCCCTGACCGGGGTTGCCGACGTGGTCAACGGGTACAAGGAATCCCGCAGCGACCCCTGGTACCGCGTGGTGCTGGGAGGCATATACAACCGGGTGGTGCGCCGCCTTTTCCTGGTTCCCATCCGGGACGTGGACTGCGACTTCCGGCTCATGCGCGGTGACCTGGCCAGGAGCCTCGACCTGCGCTCGGAGGGAGGCTCCATATGCGTAGAGCTGGTGAAGGGCCTGCAGGCGGCAGGTGCCGTTTTCGCCGAAGTGCCCGTGCGCCACCTTCCCCGCCGGGAGGGGAAGAGCCAGTTCTTCCGCCTCCGGAACCTGCTTGCCATGGTGAGGGGTGATGTTTCATTATGGATACGGTTATGGCGCAAGGGAGAAATTTGACATGCGGGACGGGCAGAGGCTGGAGGAATATTACCGGAGTCGTCGGGTGCTGGTCACCGGGGGCCTGGGGTTCATCGGGAGCAACCTGGTGCGCCGCCTGGTCGCCATGGGCTCCCGGGTCACGGTGATCGACGCCTGTTTTCCCGACCAGGGCGCCAACCTCTTCAACCTGGAGGACGTCCTGGAGGAGGTCACCCTGGTGGTCTCGGACATCGGCGCCACCCGCGCGTTGTCCGAACATCTCCCGGGGCAGGATTTGGTCTTCAACCTCGCCGCCTGCGTGAGCCACGTAGGATCCCTGCACCATCCCCTTCGCGATCTGAAGAGGAACTGCGTGAGCCAGCTGCGCTTCCTGAGCGCCCTGGCGGAGCTCAATCCAGGGATCCCCGTGATATACACCGGTTCCCGGAGCCAGTACGGCAGTCCCCTCTACCTGCCGGTGAACGAGGACCATCCCCTCCGCCCGGTGGACATCAACGGGGTGCACAAGACCGCCGTGGAGGAATACCACCGCATCTTCCACGAACAAGGGCGCATAAGCTACCTCTCCCTGCGCCTCACCAACGTCTTCGGGCCCCGCCACCAGATGATGCACGACGGGCAGGGGTTCCTGAACTGGTTCATCCGCCTGGGACTGCAAGGGAAGGAGATACGCGTCTTCGGAGATGGGACCCAGGCCAGGGACTTTCTCTACGTGGAGGACGCCGTGGAAGCCCTGCTCCTGGCCGCCGCCGACCCGGAATGCCGGGGTATGTCCCTCAACCTGGCCTCCGGGAAATCCATAACCGTGGCCGAGGCAGCGCAGGCGGTGAGCGAGGAGGCGGGAACCGACTGGTCCCTGGCCCCCTATCCGCCGGAGCGCGCTTGCGTGGAACCCGGCGATATAGTCCTGGACATCTCGCGGCTGCGGGCCGTCCTGGAGTGGGAACCCAAGTGGGATTTCCGTGCCGGGCTCCAGGAGACCATCGCCTTCTACCGCATGCACGGCGAACGCTATTTCCGCCCCTCCAGGGTGAAACCGTCCCTGATCCGAAAGAGATCGACTTGAAGGCACCGAGGGTACCCTTTCTGGATCTCACCCGCCAGGACCGGGAACTCCAAGAGGAACTCGGTCGCGCCTTCTCCTCCTTTGTAAAACGGGGCCGTTACATCCTGGGCCCGGAGGTGGAATCCCTGGAAAGGGAGCTGGCCGCCTTCTGTGGGGTAAAGCACGGCATAGGGGTAGCCTCGGGCACCGACGCCCTGCTCCTCGCCCTGCGCGGCCTGGGAATCGGGGAAGGGGACGAGGTCATCCTTCCCGCCTTTACCGCCCCTCCCACGGCGGTGGCCGTGAACCTCGCCGGCGCCGTGCCGGTGTTCGCCGACGTGGACCCGCGCACCCTCACCCTGGACCCCGCCAGCGCGGAGGAGAGGATCACCCCCCGCACACGCTGTATCCTCCCCGTGCACCTTTTCGGACGCCCGGCGGACATGCCCGCCCTGGGGAAGTTGGCCGAGCGGCACAGCCTTCTCCTGGTGGAGGACTGTGCCCAGTCCCACGGGGCGTCCCTGGACGGAAAGATGACAGGTTCCTACGGAGCGGCGGGCTGTTTCAGCTTCTACCCCACCAAGAACCTCGGTGCCTACGGGGACGGGGGCATGGTGGTAACCTCGGACGAGGAGCTGGCCCACGAGTTGCGATGCCTCCGTGATTACGGCCGCGTGGAACGTGACCTTCTCGCCAAGGTGGGCCCCAACAGCCGCCTGGACGAGCTGCAGGCGACTTTCCTGCGCATCAAGCTCAAGTACCTACCGGAATGGAACCGGCGCCGCCGGGAAATGGCCCGGAGGTACATCAAGGCCTTCGCCGACCTTCCCCTGGGCCTGCCGGAGTGCCGGGAAGGCGAGGAACACGTCTATCATCTCTTCGTCGTGACCAGCGACCGGCGGGACGACCTCCGCCGGCACCTGGACGAGAAAGGCGTGGAGACGGTCATTCACTATCCCCTTCCCGTGCACCGGCAACCTCCCTTCCGCGGGTATCCCGGCCCACCCTGCCCGGTGGCCGAAGAGGCTTCCCGCCGCGTCCTTTCCCTCCCTTTGTACCCCCACCTCACCCGTGAGGAGCAGGAAACGGTGATCGCGGCCATACGGTCCTTCTTCGGCGCTTCCTGAGTATTCGGCCCGCGGTAAAGGTTATCCTCCGCAGAAAGGTTATCCTCCGTAGGGTTGACGCCCACTCCATACGTCACCACGGAAGCACCATTTTCCTCGCCTCCGCGGATAATCCCGCTTCTCCACGGGGTGAATGCCCACGCCATTCGCCAATCCCCGGATGCCGGGACGGTAAAGGTCTTTTCGCGTGCTCCTTTCGCGGTGAACCTTCGCCGGCCCGGGTCAATGATTGGAAAACTATGGAAGAATGACGCCGTTGGCCATGATGGAAAAACGCCGGTTCCCTTTCCGGGAAGCCGCGGCCCCGGGTTTGCCCTCCGGGCTTTGCTGGCCGCCGCGCATCCCGCGGTCCGGTTACAGATAGGTGGTCAGGCGGTCGGGCGTCATCTTGCGGGGTTGCGACCCGGGGCGCGCGGGATATCCCACCGGTATCAGGGCCAGGGGCCGCAGGCCACTGGGAAGACCCAGCACCCCGGAGACCTCCTCCTCCCGGAAGGCTCCCACCCAGCAGGTCCCCAGGCCCAGGGCGGTGGCGGCGAGGAGCATGTTCTGCACTGCGGCCGCGGTGTCCTGTATGGAATAGAGCTCCACGCCACGGCGGCCGTAGCTGGAGGCGTGGGCCTCAAGGTCGGCGCAGACCACGATCACCACCGGGGCCCGGGCCACGAAGCCCTGCCCCAGGGCGGCCGCGGCCAACTTCCCTTTCAAACCAGGATCGCGCACCACCACGAAACGCCAGGGCTGCACGTTTCCGGCGGAGGGGGCGAGGCATGCGCAAGCCAGCAGCCGCTCCACCAGCTCCTCCGAAACCTCCCGCGAAGGATCGAAGGCCCGGACGCTGTGCCTCTTCTCCATGGCCTCGAAAACGTCCATCTCGGGCCACCCCTCAACTTATGTCCCGCGCGGCGGGGATCCCGGCCACGGATTCCGCGTGCCTCACCGCGCTGCGCACCGCCTCGGCCAGGAGGGAGGCGCCCAGGGCGCCCACCACGTCGGCAGAGGCCTCCACCTCCCCGGTGGCCGCGGCGAACACCAGGTCCCCGTCCAGCTTGGTGTGGCTTGGGGATATGGCCCTGGCCAGGCCGTGATGTCCTCTCTGGGCTACCCAGTTGAC
Organism: Actinomycetota bacterium; assembly: GCA_030019255.1. Classification (NCBI taxonomy): domain Bacteria; kingdom Bacillati; phylum Actinomycetota; species Actinomycetota bacterium. Next base: position 34,507 of record JASEFK010000018.1, on the reverse strand, counting down.
GTCGGTCTTGGAAAGGCGCGCGTTGCTCACCACCACGCCCAGGGTGGTGTTGGTGCCGGGAAGGGTGGGAGGGCTTTCCCCCATGGTCTGGCGCATCATCCGCTCCGTGGAGAGGAATCCCCCCTCCGGACCCCTGACCCCGGCCAGGATCCGTCCCTCCTCGTCCACCACGTCCCCGAAGGCGTTGACCACCGCCATGGCGAAGACCTTCAGTTTATCCCCCTCGAAGAAGGCCGTCCCCAGCCCTCCCTTGGTGCAACGCTGGTAACCCAGCATCTTACCCACCGTGGCCCCCATGCCCGCGCCCACGTTACCCTGGTGCATCAGCTCCTCGGAGGCCTCGAGGCAGGCCCGGTAACCCATCTCCTCGTCCGGACGGGCGGACGGGTCGCCTATGCCCAGGTCGTAGATCACACCGGCGGGGACGATGGGCACGCGGGCCACCCCGGTATCGAAGCCCACGCCCGATTCCTCGAGGAAGCGCATCACCCCGACGGAGGCGGCCAGCCCGAAGGCGCTCCCCCCGGCCAGAAGGAAGGCGTGGACCTCCTCCACCAGGTTCACCGGATCGAGGAGATCCGTCTCCCGAGTGCCCGGTGCTCCCCCCCGGACCTCCACGCCCCCTCTCGTCCCGGGAGGCAGGAGGACGACCGTACAACCGGTAACCCCCTCCCCGTCCTCGGCATGTCCCACCCTGACCCCTTCAATCCTCAAGGCCATTCCCCTCGTCAACCTCCTTTTTCCCGCCTGCCGGTGCTCCAGCCCCGGCGTCCGTCACCCGGAACCCGGGTGCCGTTTCCGCGAGGCCCGCGGGGACCAGCCTCTCCGCCAGCCTGAGGGCCTCCTCCCGCCGGCTTATCCTTCCCTCCATCTGGGCTTCACGCACCCGCCTCAGGACCTCCCCCACCGCCGGGCCCTCTTCCATCCCCAGCTCCCGGATGAGGTCCCGGCCCCGGATGAGGGGGGGCGTCTCCTCCTCCCTCACCAGCTCGCCCAGCATTTCCCGGCAGGCGCGCACGTATCTATCCAGGCCCTGGGGGGTGGTGAGGGGCCCCCGGGTGGCGAAGCGGTCGGCGGTGGACAGAAGCACCACGTCCACCAGGTTCTCCCCCAAACGGTACACCAGCCTCCGACGGGCCCGGGGAGTCAACTCCTGCCTGAGCGCCAGGCCGATATCCATGTGACGGCCGACCACCGAGCCCAGGTATTCCCGGGCGCGGCGCGAGAGGCGCAACCTTCCCGCCAGGTTCAGGACCGCCTCCTGGCTGAACTTCTGGTGGGCGTGGAAGTGGATGCGTCCGTCCTCTCCCCGGGAGAAGGTCAGGGGTTTCCCGGCATCGTGGTACAGGGCGGCCAGGCGGAGGAAGGAACGGCGGGGATAGTATTCCTGGATCGGTTCCTCCATCCTCCGGGTCATCATGCCGGCGTGTTCCGGGTAAATCCTTCCAGGTTCTTCCAGGAGCTTATCGAGTTCCTCGAGAGTCGCCAGGGTATGGTTCCACACGTCCAGGTGATGGTAGGCGTTCTGCTCCAAGCCCACGGTATTTACTAACTCGGGAAAGAGATGTTCCAGCAGCCCGCAGGATTCCATGTCCTCGAAGACCCCGTGGCTCCCTCCCCCGGAGAGGGTCTCCAGTATCTCCACCGCCACGCGCTCGCCGGCGGCGCGGGAGACCAGAGGCGCGTATTTCTTCAGGTGATTCAGGGTGCGTTCCTCGAACTCCAGACTCATCAGGTGACGGAACCGCAGGGCCCGTACCAGGCGCACCGGATCGGCCGGGAAGGATTCCTTGTGGCACTCGCGCAGGATCCCCGCGGCGAGGTCCCTCCAACCGTAATACTTATCGACCAGGTCTCGGGGGAGGTGGAGAATTCCCTGCTCCGTGAGCCTTCCCAGGTCCACGGCCATGGCGTTGATGGTGAAATCCCGCATGGAGAGGTCCGTCTCCACGCTGAAGCCCCGCAGGGGGGAGAAGTCTACCGTGCGGCGCCGTCCGCCGTCTTTCACCACCACCCGGTAGATACGCTCCTTGCCGTCCAGGAGGAAATGCCGCGCCCCGAAACGCGCCGCCGCCATGGAAGCGGGTAGGGATGGGTCTCCAGTGGTCACGAGGTCCACGTCATCGGAAATGCTGCCCAGCAGGTAATCGCGGAGGTATCCTCCCACCAGGAAGACGGTTTCCGGACCCCCCGCCAGGAAGGATACCAGCTCCCCTACGAAGGGGTCCTCGGCGGCCAGGTTTCGGATGGACAGCGTCCTCCTGAGTTCCCTCAAGGCCCGCTCCCGTCGATCTACGGAACCCCGCTCCTGCTCCCTGCCCCTCCGTCACGCGGCCTCAATACGGGCTGGAGATGAAGATCCGGGTAATTTACATGATTTTCCATGAGCTTGGTAACCGGCGCAAGGAGATTATATAACAGACGGGACTGCAAGCCGCATCTCGCTCCCGTGGGCTGTCCGTGGCGGAAGCAACATTCCCTATACAGCCGGTACCTGATGGCACATGACGATGCCCGGACAGCGACCCCACCTTTCCCCGGCGCGGGAACGGGGCGCGATCCCCTTTCCCGTCCCGTCCGGGTCGCCGGGGCTCACCCTTCCCGCGTCCAGTAGACGCGGGCGAAGTCCGCCCCATGCTGCCACTGGATATCCAGCCGGCCGGAATAGGCCCTCTCGAATTCCTTTCCCAGGCGTTCAGCCAGGGTCCGGTCGGTGGTCTGGATGACGATCTCGTCGTCCTTCTCCTCGATATGAGCGATGCGAGCGGCAATGTTCTTGCGCAGCTTTTTCTCCGCCACGCTGCGGATGAGATTCTTGGCCTCCTCGTGATGCGTGCGCAGGAAGTCCCCCCTCAGATACACTACGCCGTCCACCTTCCCCCTGGCCACCTTATCGCAACCGGGACAGAGGTGTTTCTCCCACCCGTTGCTCTTCATGGCCTTCTGGCGCATCCTCTCGTCGAAACACCACTTCTGGTCCACGCAAACGGCATAGCAGGAAGGACAGATCTTCATCATCGGATTCCTCCTTCAGTTCATCCGGGGACTTCGCCTGTGGCCCAGGATCCTGAGCAGGTCCTCCTCTACCACCTCCTTCATCTTGTTCCGGTTCCGCCTGTCGATGTCGTAGACGGAGACGTCCCGCCGCTCGAGCAGGGATAGCACGAAGGGATGTTCGCCCGTGGGGATAGTGGCCAGCAGGGCGGTGGGCAGGTCCAGGAGTTTCACCACTCGCTCCCGGAACGCGGCGGACAGGGCTTCCATCTTCCCTATCTCGTCGATGACCACCAGGTCCGCTCCCCCGCGCGCCTTGTCCATGGCCCGGAGGGCTACCTCCTCCAGGGCCTTGAGGTCGACGGTATACTTGCCCACCCGGGGCCCGCCGCGGAAATCTACATGAGCCATGACGGCCTCTCCGCCGCCTAAGTCCCGGATACGGAAACCGCGCCGGGTCTTCCCCTCCCTGATTTCCTCGGTCACGAAACCCGCAACCTTGAACCCATGCCCAGCGAGGTCCTCCACCACCCTCATCGCCAGGATGGTCTTTCCGCTACCCGGGCTGCCCCTCACCAGTATGTTGTTGCCCATCCACTCCCTCGATCGGGGATGGCCGGGAGGCCGTCCGCGCTCCCGTAAATAATCATACCCGGAGCCGCGGAGGTTAAACGGCGTCCCGTGCGCCACCGTCTCGCCGGCGGGTTCAACGGTCCGCGTACACCCGGGGAACCCTCTTGCCTATGGCGCAGACCACCTCGTAGTTGATGGTCCCCAGAAGCTCCGCCATTCTCTCCACGCCCACCCGTTCCTCCCCCCATCCCCCGATGACCGTGACCTCTTCGCCCGGATGATAGTAGTCCTCCCCCAGGTCCACCATGCACAGGTCCATGCAAACCGTGCCCACTAGGGGGTAGGATTTCCCCCCTATGAGGACTTCCCAGCGGTTGGAGAGGGCCCGCGGGAGTCCGTCCGCGTAGCCCACCGGGAGCACCGCCAGCCAGGTGTCCCCCGGACAGCGATAAGTGAGGCCGTAACTAACCCCCTCACCCTGGTGGGCTCTGAACACGTGAGCTATGCGGGTTCGCAGCGAAAGCGCCGGGCGGACGTCCACCGTCCCCGCGTAGGCGGGTCCCGGCAGGAGCCCGTACATGGCGATGCCCAGGCGTATCATGTCCAAGCGGGAGCGGGGGAGGGAGAGAGCTGCCCCCGAGGCCGCCGCGTGGACCAGGGGCACCTGCAGTCCCCCATTCCGCAGCGCCCACACCACGGCATCCAGCCTATCCACCTGCTCCGCGGCGAAGGGGTCCCCCGGCTCGGAGGCCGTGGCCAGGTGGGTGTAGACCCCTTCCAGCTCCAGCCCGGGTAGACCGCACACCTCCTCCGCCAGTCCCAGCGCGCCCTCCGGGGAAACGCCCACGCGGTGCATGCCGGTATCCACCTTGATGTGCACGGGAACCAGCCTTCCCCGGGAGGCCGCGGAACGGGAAAGCTCCCTGGCGTAACGAGAAGTGTAGACCGTGGGCACCAGGCCCAACTCCACCACCCGGTCGGCAGCCTCAGGGGGCGGCTCGAAGAGGAGGTGCAGGGGGACGTCGATACCGGCTTCCCTGAGCTCCTCGGCCTCCTCCACCAGGGCTACCCCCAGCCGCGAGGCTCCCGCCTCTAGGGCGGCCCTGGAGACCTCCACCGCCCCGTGGCCGTAGGCATCGGCCTTAACCACGGCCATCACCCGGCAGGAGGGACCCACCAGGTCCACGAAGGTGCGGACGTTGTGGCGGATGTTCCCGAGGTCTATCTCCGCGCGGGTGGGCCGGTAGGGGAAACCGCCCCCGGGCGAAACCCCCGTTCCCTCCATCCGCAAGCTCTTCCCCTCCCCCCTATGTTCCTCGTCGCTCAGCCCTCGGCGATGGTGCGCAGGATGTCCCCCCTGGTGATGATCCCCACCAAATTGTCGTTCTCCACCACCAGAACGTACTCCAGGTCCCGGTCCAGCATGAGCGTGGCTACCTCCTCCACGCTGGCCAGGGGACTCACGGAAACGTAGTCCTCCTCCATGAGGTCGCGGGCCGTGGAGCCGAGAGCCTGGCGCAGTTCCTTTTCGAAACGCTTCAGGGAGGAGGGGAGGAAAAGGTAACTTTCCAGGAAATGGATGAAAGTCGGGAAATGAACCCGGGCGTCCTGGTGCACCAGGTCCTCCTCGTCCACCACCCCCAGAAGTTTCCCCTCCTCGTCCACCACCGGAAGGCAGCGGATGCGGTTCTCCACCATGATCCCGGCCATCTCCCGCACCGAGGCCTCCGGGCCCACGGTGATGGGCGAGGGGTTCATGATCTCCCTTGCCGACTTCATCCGGTTGTTCCTCCTCTTCACCTCTTCCCCAGGCCGGCCAGGGCCAGGGGCAGGTGGGATATCACGTCACCGGCCACCATGCCCACCCCTCCCACCACGCTGGAGGCCAGCCGCGCCGCCTTCCCGTGAACCACCACCGCGCACAGCGCCGCATCCATGGGGGAAAGCCCCTGGGCCAGCAGGGCGGCCAGGCACCCGGTGAGCACGTCCCCGCTTCCCGCGGTGGCCAGCTCCGGCAGGGCCAGGGGATGGAAGCAGGCCCTGCCCCCGGGCTCGGCGATCACCGTGTTCGCTCCCTTGAGGACCACGGGGCAGCCGAAGCGCCGGGCGGCCTCCCGGGCGCTGCCCAGGCGGTCCCGCTGTACCTCCGCGCCGCTGCGACCCAGGAGCCTCCCCAGCTCCCCGGGATGCGGGGTTATCACTGCCGGTCCTTCCCTCTCCTCCAGGACCGAGGGTTGTCCGACCACTCCGTTCAAACCGTCGGCATCCAGCACCAGGGGGCGCGGGGCCTCGGACACCAGCCTCCGAACGGCGGACACCGTGCCCGGGGAGGTCCCCAGGCCGGGCCCCAGGGCCAGTACGTCGAAGGAGGGCAGGGCCTCCAGGACCACCCGGGCGGCTTCCTCCGCCAGGTGGCCCTCGCCGTCATCCGGCAGGGGGAGGGTCATGACCTCGGTGAGCTTGACCTCCATGATGGGGTTGAGGGAGTAGGGTATGCCCAGGGTAACCACCCCGGCCCCGGAACGCATGGCTGCGCGGGCACACAGGGCCGCTGCACCCGTGAGGCCGGTGGAGCCCGCCACAACCAGGACCCTTCCACACATGCCCTTGTGGGCGTGGGGTGGTCGGCGGGGAAGCATGTCCGTGGCGTCCTCTTCCTCCAGGGCGTACAGGTCGCTCTTCACTAAGGCGCGGAGGAGATGGACGGGGATGCCGATATCCGCCACCACCAGCTCTCCCACTTTCTCCGCCGCCGGGTAGAGGTAAAGGCCCACCTTGGGCCAGGCCAGGGTGACCGTCCTTTTGGCCTCCACCGCCGGTCCTTCCACGGCCCCCGTGGAGGCGTCCACCCCGGAGGGCAGGTCCACGGAGAGCACCGGAACCCCGCTGCGGTTGAGGATCTCGATGGCTTTGGCGAAGGGACCCTCGGCGCGGCCCCGGAAGCCGAAGCCGAAGAGGGCGTCTATGACCAGGTCGGCCTCGTGCAGCATCTCCTCCAGGAGGGCGGGTTCACCGGTCCTTACCCGGCCGCCCTGCTCCCGGTAACGGCGGTAGTTGAGCGCCGCGTCGGGGGAGAGCTCTTCCGGCCGGGCTAGGAGGAAGACCTCCACCCGGGCTCCCCAGGAAGCAAGGTAGCGCGCCGCCACCAGCCCGTCCCCGCCGTTGTTCCCCTTGGCCGCCACCACCACCACCCGTCGGCCGGCGCACAGGCCGCCGAGCATGTCCCGGGCCTGTTCCGCCACCGCCCGGCCGGCCCTCTCCATGAGCTCCCGCGAGGGTATCCCTTCTCCTTCGGCGGCGCGGTCCAGCTCCGCCATCTCCTGCGGAAAGAGCACCCTGATCATCGCTCATCCTTCCCCAGCGCCTGGGCGACGGCCAGGGCCGCGTCCCGGGTGTGGGTAACGCTCACCAGTATCTCCCGTATGCCCATGCGGGAAGCGACCTCCCGTGCCTTTCCGGAGAGCATCAGTACCGGGCGTCCCTTCTCGTCGGCCAGAAGTTCCAGCTCCCGCCAGGAAAACCCCCTTATCCCCGTTCCCATGGCCTTGGAGGCGGCCTCCTTGGCCGCGAAGCACGCGGCGAAGCGCCTGGCGGGACGGGCGCAGTCCAGGCACCTCTCCCGCTCCCGGGCGGAAAAAAGGCGAGACGCGAACTTCTCGTGTCGCGCCAGCGCCCTCTCGATCCTGGCGATCTCCACCATGTCCACGCCTATTCCCAGGACCTGCATGGACCTCCTCTCCTCCGGCGGCTCCGTACAACTCACTCCACGGTGACCGTCTTGGCCAGGTTGCGCGGCTGGTCCACGTTGCATCCCCGCATCTTGGCCACGTGGTAGGCGAAGAGCTGCAGGGCCGGTGCCATGACCACCGGGTAGTACTGTGGCTTCACCTCTGGGACGTAGATGACCTCTTCACAGCAACGTCCGATTTCCACATCCCCTCGCGTGGCCACGGCGATGACCGGGGCCTGGCGGGCTCTCACCTCCTCGACGTTGCCCCTCATCTTGGGGTAAACGGAATCCCGCGGCACCAGGGCTACCACCGGGAAGCCTGGGTGCAGAAGGGCGATGGGGCCGTGCTTCATCTCTCCCGCGGGATATCCCTCGGCGTGGATGTAGGATATCTCCTTGAGCTTCAGGGCCGCCTCCATGGCCAGGGGATAGTTTATGTTTCGTCCCAGGAAGAGAAAATCCTCGCAGCGGCAGTACTTGTCGGCGCAACGTTCCACCTGCTCCGTGTCCCCGAGCACCTCTTCGATTCGGCCGGCGAGGTCCTCCAGCTCCCGGAAGGTCCGGCTCACGAATTCCGGCCCCAGGAGTCCCCGCTCCTGCCCCAGGTAGAGGCCCAGCAGATAGACCGCCGCCACCTGGGCCAGGAAGGTCTTGGTGGCCGCCACCCCTATCTCCGGTCCGGCATGGGTATACAGCACGCCGTCCGACTCCCTGGCCATCATGCTCCCCACCACGTTGACCACGGCCAGGGTGGGAGCGCCGCAGTGCTTGGCCCAGCGCACTGCGCTCATGGTGTCCGCCGTTTCCCCGGACTGGCTGACCGCCACCACCAGGCAGTGCGGGTCGAGCTTGGGGGCGCGGTAATAGAACTCCGAGGATATGTCCACCTCCACGGGGATGTCCATCCATCCCTCCATGACGTAGCGCCCCAGGAGGGAGGCGTGGTAGGAGGTGCCGCAGGAGACGAAGATGATGCGGTTGATCTCGCGGAGGTCGAACCGGTCAGCCTCCAGTTCCTCGATGCGCAGCCTTCCCCCGGGGCCCGACCTTCCCCGCAGGGTATCCATCCAGGCCTGGGGCTGCTCGTGGATCTCCTTGAGCATGAAATCGGCGTAGCCGCCCTTCTCCACCGCCGTGGCGTCGAAGGGGACCTCGAAGACCCTCCTCTCCACGGCTTCACCGGAAATATCCACAATCTTCCAGTCATTGCTGGTAACTCTTACCAGGTCGCCGTTCTCCAGGGAAACCGCCCGGCGGGTGAAATCCAGGAAGGCCAGGGTGGCCGAAGCCAGGAAGTTCTCCCCCTCCCCCAGCCCGATGAGCAGGGGACTGTCCCGGCGTGCGCCCACCAGGACCCCCGGCTCCCCGACGCTCATGAAGACCGCGGCGTAGGTCCCCCTTATTTCGGGCAACGCGGCGCGCACCGCCTCCAGGAGGTCCCCGTGGTAGTTCTCCTCAACCAGGTGCACGAGCACCTCGGTGTCAGTGCGAGAGCGAAAGCGGTGGCCACGCGAGGTGAGTTCCTTTTCCAGTTCCTGGAAGTTCTCGATGATGCCGTTGTGCACCACGGCTATCCGCCCCGTACAGTCCAGGTGCGGGTGGGCGTTCTCCGTGGAGGGTATCCCGTGGGTGGCCCAGCGGGTATGGGCGATACCGGTGCCCCCCTCAGTAGGCAGTTCCCCGAGGTGCGGCTCCAGGTGGTCCAGGTTGCCCCGCCGCTTGACCACCCTTATACCGCCCTCCTCCTGGATGCCCAGGCCCGCCGAGTCGTAACCGCGGTATTCAAGGCGGCGCAGGCCGTGGAAGAGGGTGGCGGCAACCGGCCTGTGTCCCGAGTAGCCCACGATGCCGCACAACTCAACCCATCTCCCTCTCCACCAGGGCGGCCAGCTCCCGGACCGCCCTCTCGGCCAGCTCGCCGTCCAGGGCTTCCACCATCACCCTGAGGACGGGTTCCGTACCCGAGGGACGCAGGAGTACCCGTCCCCGGTCCCCCAGGCGCTCCTCCCAGGACCGCAGGGCGGAAAGCAGGGCTTCGTGCTCCCTCCAGGCCTCCTTGTCCCTGACCCTCACGTTGACCAGCACCTGCGGCACCTTGACCACCAGCCGCGAGAGGTCGGAAAGTCTCTCCCCCGTCTCCCTCACCGCTTCTAGGAGCTTGAGCGCGGTCACCAGCCCGTCCCCGGTGGTGGAGTGATCCAGGAAGATGATGTGGCCCGACTGCTCTCCTCCCAGGTTGAAGCCCCCCTCTAGCATCCTCTCCAGCACGTAGCGGTCGCCCACCGCCGTCTGGTGGACCTTTATCCCCTCCCGCTCCATGGCCAGGTGGAATCCCAGGTTGGACATGACCGTGACCACCACCGCGTTGTCCCTGAGGGTCCCCTCCTCCTTCATGCGCACCGCGCAGATGGCCATGATGTGGTCCCCGTCCACCAGGTTCCCCTCCTCGTCCACGGCGATCAGGCGATCGGCGTCTCCGTCGAAGGCCAGGCCCAGCAGGGCCCCTTCCTCAACCACCCTCTTCTGCAGGGTCGCACAGTGGGTGGAACCGCATTCCCGGTTGATGTTCAACCCGTCGGGTTCCACGTGCAGGGACACCACCCGGGCTCCCAGGCGGCGCAGCAGCTCCGGGGCCACTCGATAGGATGCCCCGTGGGCGCAGTCCACCACCACCTTTATCCCGGAGAGGTCGGGCCGGGCCACGGAAAGCAGGTGTTCCAGGTATTCCTCCTCCGCTCCGGCCGCCGGGCGGGAACATCCCACCTGGTCCCCGCGCGGCTTGGGGTGGGACTCGACGCCCCCCACCAGGCGTTCCATCTCCCGCTCCAGCTCGTCGGGGAGCTTGTAGCCGTCCCGGTGGAAGAACTTGATGCCGTTGTCCCGAGCCGGGTTATGGGAAGCGGAGATAACCACCCCCGCGTCGGCCCCCCTGGAACAGGTGAGGTAGGCTACCGCCGGGGTGGGGACCACCCCCAGGAGCTCCACCTCGCCTCCCGCAGAGCAGATCCCCGCCACCAGGGCCGCCTCCAACATGTCCCCGGACAGCCTGGTGTCCTTTCCCAGCAGCAAGCGTGGCCTGGGGTTGTCGCCGGCCAACACCTCCACGGCCGCCCAGCCCAGGCGCATGGCCAACTCGGGGGTGAGCTCCACGTTGGCCTCTCCCCTCACCCCGTCGGTCCCGAAGAGGCGGGGCCGCTCGTCGTCTCCCCTTCCCATGCCTCCGTCCTATCCTATGCTCGCTCGGCCCGGACCCGGAAACGGCTCCTCACTGTCACTCCCGTCCAAGGCCCGATTTTTTATTCTCCCAACGCCCCTAAAGGACTATAGCACCCTGACTTTCCGGCCTTCAAGGCAAGCGTGGTCCTGGCACCCGGTTTCGCGCCGAGGCTCTTGGTGATGGAACAAACATGAAGCTGCACAGGGCGGTATAGCCTCTCCAAGAAATGGGAATACTCTCTGAATCCGGGAGGTCAGCGCTTGGAGAACTGGGGTCGCTTGCGCGCTTTCTTGAGGCCGTACTTCTTGCGCTCCTTCATGCGGGGGTCGCGGCGCAAGAGTCCGGCCTTCTTCAGCTCGGAACGGAGGGTCTCGTCGCAGTCCACCAGGGCGCGGGCTATGCCGTGGCGGAGGGCCCCGGCCTGACCGGAAATGCCCCCTCCCCGGATGGTGGCCACCACCTTGTAGCGTCCCACGCTACCCGCGGCCACCAGGGCCTGCATGATCTGGTCCCGCAGGGTCTGACGGGGAAAATATTCCTCCAGGCTCCTGCCGTTGATGACGAATTCGCCCTCGCCGGGGTACAGCCATACCCTGGCCACGGCCTCCTTCCTCCTGCCCGTTCCGTAACCCAGATGCTGCGGCAAAGGTCACACCTGCCTTCCCATGCTCAAGCGCCCAAAGAGATCTTTTCCGGCTTCTGGGCCTGGTGGGGGTGATCCGGTCCGGCGTACACGTGCAGCTTCCGGATCATGGCCCGGCCTAGGCGGTTCTTGGGGAGCATCCCCCGCACCGCCTTCTCCACCACCAGCTCCGGCTTGTCCCGCATGAGGGTGCGGTAGGTGAACTCCCGCAGACCTCCCGGGTAACCGGAATGCCGGTAGTACTTCTTCTTGTCCAACTTGTCGCCGGTGAGGACCACCTTGTCCGCGTTGACCACCACCACGTGGTCGCCCACGTCCATATGGGGAACGTAGATGGTCTTGTTCTTGCCCTTGAGGATCTTGGCCACCTCGGAGGCCAGCCTCCCCAGGACCATGCCCTGGGCGTCCACCAGGTACCACCGGCGCTGTATGTCCGCCTTCTTGGTGCTGTAGGTCTTCATCATACCGCGTCGCCTCGTCACTTTTTCACAGCACGACAAACTATAATGATAGAGGCCGCCCCTCCCGGTGTCAAGGAAAGGCAATCCCAAGAGCGCCTACTTGAAGGTACGGCATCAGAGACCTTACTTCCCGCCCTTACACCGGATGTGTACAGGTTTGACAGGGCGGCCTCTCAACCTTTAATCCGGAAAGCGCGCACCGAAACGCAAGGCATCCCGATGCCTTGGTGATGGATATTGCCATACCATTATTTACCAATGTTTAGGGGGCGTGGGAACGACGCGTGCCGGTAAGCCGGGAGCGGTTCGCCGCGGGACGGCCGGGACACGGCTCGGGGAGGGACGAGCAGGGGAAACTGGAGGTCACCATCTCACGTCGACGTTTCGTATTCCAGCCAGGACTGGATAAGGCTCCTGAGAACGGGGGCGGACATGGATGCCGTCCGCAGCACCTCCTCGTGGGAGACGGGTTGGGGCCTGCGCAGGTCCCAGGTGTTGGTTATCACGCTCACGCCGTTCACCTTCATTCCCAGGTAGCGGGCGTAAAGGGCCTCGGGGACCAGGCTCATGGACACCGCGTCTCCGCCTATGAGGCGCAGGAAGCGCAGCTCCGCTCCCGTCTCGTAGGAGGGCCCGGAAACCGCCACCAGCACCCCCTCCACCAGCGGCCAGCCCTCGGCCTGCGCTTTCCCGAGCAGGAAGTCGCCGCACCCCGCGTCGTACAGGTCGGAGAGATCGACGAAGGCCGGGGTGCCGGCGGCGTCCCGCACGCCACGCAGGGGATTCACCCCCATGAGGTTCACGTGATCCCGGACCAGCATCAGGAAACCGCGCTCGAAGGCCGGGTTCAGGGCTCCCGCCGCGTTGCACAGCAGCAGCCTCCGCACCCCGAGGGAGGCCATCACGCGCACCGGGAAGGCCACCTCATCCATGGCCAGGCCCTCGTAATAGTGGAGCCTGCCCTTCTGGAAGAGGACGCCCCTTTCCCCGTACTCTCCCAGGAGAACAGTCCCCGCGTGACCGGGAACCCCCGCGCGCGGCCACCCCGGTATCTCCTCGAAGGCCACCTCCACTGCCCGTGCCGCGGCGGGCACCGCTTCCCCCTGGCCGCTTCCCAGGACAACCGCTTTCTTCGGGAGGGGAAGCCTCTCGCCCTCCAGCACAGAGGCCAAGAACCCCGCCGCCGCCTCCGTAGAACCGTCATGTCCTGACTTCATCTTCCTCTTCCCCTCTCCATCCTTATCCCGCATGGCCAACGGCACAAACATGTAACCGACGCGCTCCGATTCCCGGCCGTCCTCTCGGCCCCAAGGCCCGTTCCCCGCGCCGCCGCCCGCTTCCGCGCGGTCCCCCCCCGCGACCGGGAATTCAAGGGAACGGGCATCGCCCTGGGACCGCCTCGGCCCTCGACTCTCCATGCATCCGGGGTTGGTGACATCACGCCCACGGACCTCCGCACGTTTTGCAGCCTTAACGTTCCAGCCGAAACCCTCCCCGGGGTCGGTGACATCACGCCTGCGGACCTCCGCCCCCACCAGCCCCGAACTCCCGCTCCCGCGGAGGGGAAGCGAAAGATTACCCTCAACCGACCCCTCCCCCCCGGCGCACGATCGCCGCCGTCAGCCCTCCCCGGCCATGCGCTCCTTGAGCAGGGCGATGCTCTCCACGGGGGTGGGGTCCACGCCGTTGAGCAAGGCCAGGTAGACGCTGACGAAGTCGCCCAAGAAGATGGCGCCCAGCAGTTTCTCCGTACGGGTGCGGCCCCCCACCCGGATAACAGTCACTCCGCCCACCTTCTCGCGCAGGATGTCCGCGGTTATTTCCACCCGCTTCGCCACGCGGGGGTGGGCATCCTCCTCCAGGAGGAAGATGACCTCCACGCGCCGGCTGAAATCGTCCGGCCTGTGCCATCCCACGATCTCGTTGTGGTTCATCTCCGGAAGGACGTGGTGGAAGGCGGGGACCTTGGAATTCTCGTTGAACTGGCATTTCCAGCGGTAGGCGGCCACCTCCAGCAGCCCTTCCGTGCCGTAAACCACCGGTATCTTTCCCGCCAGGCGCAAGGCCATCTGCTTGGCGAAGTTGCGACCCGTGGAGGAAATGCGACCCCACACCGCCGCCTTCTCCTCCAGGTAGTCCGCCGCCTCGTAGGCTACCCGGATGAAGCCCTGCATAAGCCCCAGGCGCTCCACAACCGCCGCGGCGGGCAAAAAGAGATATCCAAGGGCCGCCCGCGGCTGAAGCCCGGCCGGGAGGACCACGCAGGAATGCCGGTAACCGCGGGCCTTTTCCAGGAGCTGTCCCCCCGAGGTGAGAACCAGGAGGCGGCACCCCAAGTATATGGCATCGTCGTAGGCGGAGAGGGTCTCCTCGGTGTTCCCGGAATAGCTGGCCGCCACGGCCAGGGTATCCGGGCCAAGGAGGGCGGGGAGGCGGTAGGAGCGGTGCACCCCTATGGGGAGCCCGGTGGCCTCCTCAAGCAGGGCGCGTAGGATATCCCCGCCGATGGCCGAGCCTCCCATGCCCAGGTAAGCCAGGCGCCGGATACCCTCCCCGTCCGGGAGGTCCACGAGGTCACGCCCCATGCGCAAGGCCTCCCTGCACTGCCGGGGAAAGGATTCCACGGCGGTGAGCATTCCCCCAGGGTCCCGCTGCTCCAGCTCCATCACGTCGTCCAGGTTCACCCTCTCCTCCATGGCCGCTCCTTTCTCCCTTCACCCCGGTGCCCTTCCGTGAGCCGGCGTTCCCGCGGCGTGAGCAGGCCGGAAATCCCGGCTGTAACCGCGAACCGGGCGTGTTAAAATCTTAACATGTTCCCGGAGGATCGGGCGCGCGAAGCCTCCACCCGGCCATGGGAACCGGCATGGGCGGGAAGGACCCGGGAGGCGCAGGGATCGAGGCGTATTCGTCTTTGCGCCTACGCGACGGCTCGCTCTCTCCGAAAACCTGAACGGCAGCGCTTTCTGGGGGAGAGGGAGGTGAAGCGCGCATCCGGGAGCGATAAAACCACAATGGGAGCACTGGGATAGATTCCATGGCTGGTTCCCCCTGGGGCACGGGACAACGGATTTCATTGCGGGTACGGAAAAGGGGCAGGATATGAAAAAAATCGATCCCTCCATATTCAAGGCCTACGACATACGCGGCATCTATCCGCAGCAGATCAACGAGGAGATAAGCTACCTCCTGGGACGTGCCTTCGTCACCTTCATCGGCGAGGACCGCATCCTGGTGGGTAGGGACATGCGCCTGTCCTCCCCACCCCTCTCGCGGGCCTTCATCGAGGGGGCCCGTGACCAGGGAGCCGACGTGGTGGACATCGGGCTCTGTTCCACGGACATGCTCTACTTTGCCTCCGGGGACCTGGACCTGCCCGGCGCCATGTTCACCGCCTCCCACAACCCCAAGGAATACAACGGCCTCAAGCTCTGCCGCCGCAAGGCGGGTCCCATAAGCGAGGACACCGGCATCGCCGAGATCCGCGACCTGGTCCTGGGAGGACATTTCCCCCCCGCCTCCGGCCGGGGAGGCCTGGAGGAAAGGGACATGCTCCCCCGCTACATCGACCACGTGCTGGGCTTCATCGACCTCTCCGTGCTCCGCCCACTCAAGGTGGTGGCGGACGCCGGCAACGGCATGGCAGGCCTCATCCTCCCCGCCCTCTTCGAGCGCCTTCCCTGCCGGCTGGTGCCTCACTGCTTCGAGCTGGACGGCTCATTCCCCCACCACCAGCCCAGTCCCATCGAGCCGGAGAACATCGCTCTCCTTCAACGCTGGGTGCTGGAGGCACAGGGAGACCTGGGGATGGCCTTCGACGGCGACGCCGACCGCGTGTTCCTGGTGGACGACAAGGGGGAACCGGTGAGCGGCTCCCTGACCACCGCCCTGGTGGCCAGGCGCATCCTCCAGGAACACCCGGGAGAGAAGATCATCTACAACTGCATCAACAGCTGGATCGTTCCGGAGACCATCCGCGCCTGCGGGGGCGTTCCCATCCGGGAAAGGGTGGGCCACTCCTTCATAAAGCAGACCATGGCCGAGACGGGAGCCATCTTCGCCGGTGAGCATTCCGGTCACTACTATTTCCGGGACAACTACCGCGCCGACTCGGGGCTCATCGCCGCGGTCTACGTCCTGGAGATCGTGAGCCGGGAGGGGAAGCCCCTCTCCGAGATCCTCAAGCCCTTCAAGAAATACTACGCCTCGGGGGAGATCAACAGCCGGGTGGAGGACATCCCCGCCAAGCTGGAGGAGATCGCCCGCCTCCACGCCGGGGCCAAGAGGATAGACCGGCTGGACGGCGTCACCGTGGAATACGATGACTGGTGGTTTAACGTGCGCCCCTCCAACACTGAACCCCTGCTGCGCCTCAACCTGGAGGCCAGGACGCGCGAGCTCATGGAGGAAAAGCGCGACCAGCTCCTGGCCCTGATACGCTCCTGAGCCATGATCGGCGTTCTCCTTTCCCCCGCGCCCTCCCGAGATGCCGGAAGAAGGGCGGGGACTTCCCGTCCTGCCGGGGGAGGAAAGCTTCCATCCCCGGGCGCTTCCGCCCGCCGCCCTCGCAACCCGGCCATCTACCGCTTCCCGGAGAGGGGTAGGGGCACGCCGCACCGCCCCTTCCTCTTCCTCCTCCCGGTCCTGATCCTGGCACTGGCCCTGGCGTCGTCCGTGGGCTGCGGGAATGATTCATCCTCAACGGAGGGAGCCGGGAACGGGGAAGTGAAGGCCGCGCTGGAAAGCCTTTCCTCGCTGGCCTCCTTCTCCTACCGCACCCGCCTGGAGACCTGGGTGGGGGTATCCGGGTACACCGCCTACGGCGAGGAGCGGGGAGAGGGCGCGCTGGACGGCGACGACTTCATGGTGGAAATGACCAGGACTTCCCCGGAGGGAGAGGAGCGTTACACCGTCTCCTTCCGGGAAGGAACATTCTTCCTGCGCCGGGACGGCCTGGAGAAACCGGCCGAGGGTTCCGAGGTTCCGGGCCCCCTGCACCGTCCACGCAGTTTCCTGGAACTCTTTTCCAGGTACCGGGAGATCCGGGAGGAGGGCGAGGAGGAGTGCCAGGGCGAGAAATGCCGGGTCTTTCGCCTGGAATACGACCCCTCCCTGGCCGCCGACATCCTCCCCGCCCAGGCTGAGGAATATTTTTCCAACCTGGATTTCCGGCTGGGGGGCAGGATATGGCTTAGCGGTCTCTCGCCTTATCCCGTGGCCCTGTCCCTGGAGCTGACCGGCCTGGACCGGGTGGAGAAGCTGCAGCGCCTCCGGCTGGCCTACACCTTCCAGCCCCTTCCGGAGGGGAAACCTTGATACCATTTCCCCGTCCCGGACTGAAGTTACGAAGAACACCCGGGCGTTGGTTCCCACCGCTTCCGGAAGCACGGCCCCGAAATCCCCACTGACACGAGCCGGAAACGGGTGTTTTCTGCCGGCCTTTTCATCGCGGATCCTTCACCATTTTTTACCCCAAGGGCAGGACCCCCGCCGCCAGCCGGTGAGAGAAGTCCCCCTCCGGCCGTGCCGCCTTCTTCCCGTCAAGCGGAGGTCCTGGACGGCGGCGGATCGAAGGGATAGTAGACCTTCTCCAGGAAGAGGCCGTGGGGAGGGAGGGCCGGCACGGCGCGGCGTTCATCCCTACCGTCGAGAAGGGCCATGAAATCCTCCGGGGACCGGCGCCCCCTCCCCACCTCCAGGAGGGCCCCGCAGAGCATGCGCATCATCATCCAGGCGAAGGCGTTGGCCCGCACTCTCACGCAGAGCAATTCTTCCCGCCTGGAGATCCGGGCCTCCATGACCTCCCTCACCGTGGATCTCCCCTCCTCGCTGCGGCAGAAGGAGGCGAAGTCGTGGATACCCAGGATACCGGAGAGGGCCTCCGCCATGGCCTCCTCGTCCAGTTCCCTACCCACGTGCAGCGCGTAACGCCTGAGGAATGGGGAGGGCTGCGCCCCCAGGTGGAAGTAATAGGCGTATTCCCGGGCCAGGGCGCTGCGCCGAGCGTGGAACTCCTCCTCCACCTCGCGGCAGTCCAGGACGGCGATGTCCGGAGGCAAGAGGGCATTGAGGGCGCGCGGCATCCTCTCCAGTGCCACCCGGAGGGTCCCGTGGAAGTTCACCACCTGCCCCCTGGCGTGCACTCCGGCATCGGTCCTTCCCGCCGCGTAGAGGGGGGATTCCCGTTCCGCCACCCGCTCCAAGGCCTTCTCCAGCTCCCCCTGCACGGTAGGTAGGCCAGGCTGCTTCTGAAAGCCTTTGTAACCCGTGCCCTCGTAGCAGAGGGTCAGCATGTAGTTACCCACGACTCACTCCAGAGGTTGGAGAGGAAGCGTTTGCCAGGGCGGCCACGTTGCCGGCGGGGACGGAAAACCCGCCCTTCAAGGGGGCGGGGAAATCCAGGTCCTGGTGCCTGGAATCAGACCAGCTCGACCACCGCCATGGGCGCAGCATCCCCCTGACGAGGCCCTATCTTCACCACCCTGGTGTAGCCACCCTCGCGGTCCTCGTACCGCGGCCCGATTTCGGCAAAGAGCTTGTGGATCACGTTCCGGTCGGGAATGATGGCCAGGGCTTGTCGCCTGGCATGCAGGTCTCCCCGCTTGGCCAGCCCCACCAGCTTGTCCATCAGGGGCTGAACCTCCTTGGCCTTGGCCTCCGTGGTCTTGATCCTCTCATGCTCTATGAGGGCGCGCGCCAGGTTGGCCATCATGGCGCGCTGGTGGGCCGCGCTTCCCCCCAGTCTCCTTCCCTTCCTCGGTTCCGGCATAGCTACACCTCTCGCGCTTGGAATATTTCCTCTTACCGATGAGCCCCTACTTGGCCTTCAGACTGAGTCCCCTCTTTCTCAGCTGCTCCTTCACGTCCTCAATGGAGCGGGCACCGAAGCTGCGCAGGGCCAGAAGGTCCTCCTCCGTCTTCTCGATAAGCTGGCCCACGGTGTTGATCCCCCCACGGTGCAGGCAGTTCAAAACCCTCACCGGCAGCTCCAGGTCCTCGATGGGGATCTGCATCTCCCTGGCGCCCGCCGCCTGGGCCTCCCGGCCGAAGATGGTCTCCTCCATCCCCTCCTCGCCCTCGGCCAGGGAGAAAAATATCTCCGCGTGGCTGACTAGTATCCGGGCTGCTCTGAGTAGCGCCTCCTGGGGGCCTATGCTCCCGTCCGTGGTCACCTCCATGATCAGCCTGTCGTAGTCCGCCCTCTGCCCTACGCGGGTGTCCTCCACCTGGTAGGCCACCCTGACCACGGGGGAGAACATGGCATCTATGGGAATGGTGCCGGCCACCTCGTACAGGCCGCCCATGCGCTCCGCCGAGACGTAACCCCGGCCCTTGCGGGCAGTCATCTCCATCTTCAGCTTACCCTTCTCGTTCAGGGTACATATCTTGTGGTCGGGATTGATTATCTCCACCTCGGCCGGGGCCAGGATGTCACCGGCGGTTACCGTTTTGGGACCGGTGACGTCCAGAAACAGGGTGTGTTGCCCCTCATCGAGGATGCGGAGGATAACCCCTTTGAGGTTGAGAATGATGTCCATGGTATCCTCTTTGACCCCCTCGATGGTGCTGAACTCATGCACCACGCCCTCGATGCGCAGCGAGGTTATGGCTGCGCCGGGGATGGAGGAGAGCAGGATACGGCGCATGGAATTGCCCAGGGTGTGTCCGAAACCCCTCTCCAGGGGTTCGATGATGAACCTTCCGTAGGAATCCTCCACCTTGTCCACCACTATGTGTGGCTTTTGCATTTCAAGCACCAACGCCTGTTCCCTCCTATATCCCTCGGATTACTTGGAGTAAAGCTCCACTATCAGGTGTTCCTTGACCGGGATGTCGATGTCCTCCCGCTTCGGCCTGGCCACCACCTCGATGCGCCTCTTGTCCAGGTCCACCCGGAGCCAGGGGACCACGGGGCGCCCCTCGGCCAGGCGGACCGCCTGGAGCACTCGCACCAGGTCCCGGCTCTTCTCCTTGAGCTCGATCACGTCCCCCACCCTCACCTCGTAGGAGGGGATGTCCACCTTGCGCCCGTTGACCGTCACGTGGCCGTGGCGCACCAGCTGGCGGGCGTCCTGCCGGGAGGAGGCCAGGCCTCCCCGGTAGACCACGTTGTCCAGCCTGGTTTCGAGCAGGACGAGCAGGTTCTCGCCGGTAATCCCCTTCTGCCGGCTGGCACGGCCGTAATAGTTCCGGAACTGCCTCTCCAGAACCCCGTAGATGCGCTTGGCCTTCTGCTTCTCCCGGAGCTGTAGCAGGTACTCGGTCTCCTTGACCCGCCCGCGCCCGTGCTCCCCGGGAGGATAGGGTCGGCGCTCCATGGCGCACTTGTCGCTTTCGCAGCGCGCCCCCTTCAGGAATAGCTTCACTCCCTCGCGGCGGCACTGCTTGCAGGAAGGCTCAAGATTGCGTGCCATGACCCACCACCCCTATACCCTTCTTCTCTTTTTGGGTCGGCACCCGTTGTGGGGCTGGGGCGTCACGTCGGTGATGCTCACCACCTCCAGGCCGTTGGCCTGCAGGGTGCGGATGGCCGTCTCGCGCCCCGATCCCGGCCCCTTGACGAAGACATCCACTTTCTTCATCCCGAACTCCTGGGCCTTCTTAGCCGCGTTCTCGGCCGCCAGCTGGGCCGCGAAGGGGGTACTCTTGCGGGAACCCTTGAAGCCCACCGTCCCGCTGCTGCTCCAGGTGAGGGTGTCCCCGTTCTTGTCGGTTATGGTGATGATGGTATTGTTGAAGGTAGACTTGATATGCGCCTCACCGTGCAATACCGTCTTCTTCTCCTTCTTTCTCCCTCTTCCCCTTCCTCGCGTCGGTCTCGCCAACTGGCAACCTCCTGTGTCCTACTTCTTCACCTGCTTTTGGATACCTGATTCGTCCGGCATGTTCCTCCCCCGCGGGGAACTATTTCTTCTTGCGCTTCACGCCCACCGTCTTGCGGGGTCCCTTGCGGGTGCGGGCGTTGGTGTGGGTGCGCTGCCCCCGCACGGGCAGGCCCATGCGGTGGCGGAGACCCTGGTAACAGCCGATCTCCATCTTGCGCTTGATGTTCTGGGCCACCTCCCGCCGCAGGTCCCCCTCCACCTTGAGGTTCTGGTCGATGTAGTTGCGCAGCCTCACCACCTCGTCGTCGGTGAGGTCCCGGACCTTGGTGTCCGGGTTTATGTTGCAGCTCCGCAGCACCTTGAGGGAGGTGGACTTCCCTATTCCGTAGATGTAGGTCAGGGCTATCTCCACCCGCTTGTCCCTCGGAAGGTCTACCCCAGCTATGCGCGCCAAGACACTACCTCCTCGTTTTCAACCTTGCCGCTGCTTGTGGCGAGGGTTCTGGCAGATGACCAGCACCTTGCCGTGGCGGCGGATTATCTTGCACTTGTCGCACATCTTCTTGACCGAGGGTCTCACCTTCATTTCCAGTTTCTGCCTTTCCCTCTCCTTCCCGCCGTTCCAGCCGGCGTGCCTCACCTACTTGTATCGGTACACTATGCGCCCGCGGGTAAGATCGTAGGGAGATATCTCCACCAACACCCGGTCCCCGGGCAGTATCCGGATGTAATGCATGCGCATCTTCCCGGAGATATGGGCCAGAATCTTGTGCCCGTTGTCCAGTTCCACCCGGAACATGGCGTTGGGCAAGGGTTCCAGTACGGTTCCTTCGACCTCTACGGAGCCTTCCTTCTTGGCCACTCCTCACTCTCCCCACGCCACCCTTGCGTCGGGCGTGCTCTTCTTTTCGCACCAGAATTCATATACTAACAAACAACATCCCGGTAGTCCAGAAGTTCCTGCCCGCGATTTCCCCTTTCCCTCAGGGAATGGTGAGGACCTCCGGGTCTCCCTCGGTCACCGCCACGGTATGCTCGAAATGTGCCGACAGGCGGCCGTCCGCGGTGCGCACCGTCCAGCCGTCCTCCTCTACCCTCACCTCGTAGGTCCCCTCGTTGACCATAGGCTCCAGGGCGAAGGTCATGCCCGGCAGGAGCAGGGGGCCTCTACCCGGGGGGCCGAAGTTGGGTATCTGGGGCTCCTCGTGCATCTCCCTTCCTATGCCGTGCCCCACGAACTGTACCACCACCGAGAACCCCCCGCCCTCCACCACCCGCTGGATGCTATTGGAAACGTCTCCCAGCCGGTTCCCGGAGCGGCAGGCGGCGATACCCGCTTCCAGCGAGGCCCGGGTGACCTCCATGAGCCTCCTGGCGATGTCGCTCACCTCCCCCACCGCGTAGGTGCGGGCGGCGTCAGCCTGGTAGCCGTCCAGGATCACCCCTACGTCTATGCCGATGATGTCCCCCTCCTTCAACCGCTCCTTGCCCGGGATGCCGTGGACTACCACGTCGTTTACGGACGTGCATATGGAGGCCGGAAAGCCCCGGTAACCTAGGAAGGAGGGGATGCCACCCCGGGAGCGGATGAAGTCGTCGGCCAGCCGGTTCAGGGTCTCCGTCCTAGTTCCCGGCCGCACGTGCCTCTCCAGCATGTCCAGGACCCCGGCCACTATGCGGCCGGCCTCCCTCATCTTCCTTATCTCCTCCCGTGATTTCCTGATGATCATGGACTCCACCCGCGCATCCGGAACGGATCTCCAAGGGACCTCCCTCGCTTGAGGGCGGCGGCTGCTCCTCGCCCTGCCCGCGCCCGACCGGCGGAGCCTCACTCCAGCACCTTCCGGATGGAAGACAGAACCTCCTCCATGGAGGCGCTCCCGTCTATGTCCCTCAGGAGACCCTCCGCGCGGTAGTAGTCGATGAGGGGCTGGGTCTTGGCGCGGTACTCCTCCAGGCGTGCCCGGACCGTCTCCTCCCGGTCGTCGTCGCGCACGTAGAGCTCCCCTCCACAAACGTCGCACTTCCCATCCTCCCGGGGCGGGTTGAATTTCAGGTGATAGACCGCCCCGCAGGAACGGCAGGTCCGGCGAGCGGTGAGCCTCTCCACCACCGTCTCGTCGGGCACCTGGATGTTCAGGACATGGTGGATGGACTTCCCCAACCCGGCGAGCATCTCCTTGAGGGCGTCGGCCTGGGCCACCGTCCTGGGAAAACCATCCAGGACGAATCCCTTCTCGCAGTCCGGCTCCGCCAGCCGTCCACGCACGATGCCTATGACCACCTCGTCGGGGACCAGCTCCCCCCGGTCCATGTACTCCTTGGCTTTGAGGCCCAGTTCCGTGCCTCGTTTCAGGTTATCCCGGAAGATATCCCCAGTGGAAATGTGGGGTATGCCGTAGAGCTCGCTTATTTTCTCCGCCTGGGTTCCCTTTCCCGCACCCGGCGGCCCCAGAAGAATGAGGTTTTGCATCATCGGCCTCCTTCCTCTCCCCGGCGCATCAGCGCAGGAATCCCTCGTAATGCCGCATCTGCAGCTGGGCCTCGATCTGCTTCATGGTCTCCAGGGCCACGCCCACGATGATCATGATGGCCGCCCCACCAAAGGGTATCTCGCGGGTCCCGAAGAAGTAGAACATCACCGCCGGCAGGAGGGCTATGGCCGCCAGGCTTATGGAGCCGGGCAAGGTTATGCGGTTGATGACCTTCCCGAAGTACACCGCCGTGGGCGTACCCGGACGGATACCGGGAACGAAGGCCCCGTACTTCTTGAGGTGTTCCGCCTGGGTGAAGGGGTCGAAGACGATGTAGGTGTAGAAGTAGGCGAAGAAGATGATCAGGAAGGTATAGACCACGAAGTACAGCCAGCCTTGGGAGAGCCGGGTGGCCACCCCGGTAAGGGCGGGGATGAACTGGGCCAGCATGGTGGGGAAGTAGATGACCGAGGAGGCGAAGATGATGGGGATGACCCCCGAGGTGTTTATCTTCAGGGGGAGGTAGGTGGTGCCTCCCATGGTCATGCGCCTTCCCCGTATCTGCTTGGCGTACTGCACGGGGATGCGCCTCTCCCCCTGGTCCAGGTAGATGACGGCCAGGATCACCGCTAGGGACATGACCGCGGAGATGATTATTCCGTAGGCAATGTTTCCGTAACGGAGCTCGGTGTTGGTGATGAGGTTCTTGAACTCGATGGGCACACGGGCGATGATGGAGATGAAGATGAGGATGGACATCCCGTTACCCACGCCCCGCTCGGTGATCAGCTCCCCGAACCACATGAGCAGGGCCATGCCCGCGGTGAGGGTCAGGATGACCACTATCCCCTTCATCCAGGTGAACTCGATGATACGGATGCTCTCTCCCCCGATGTTCTGCCAGCGGGAGAACTGCCAAACCAAGCCGATAGACTGCATGAGGGCCAGCCCCAGGGTCATGTAGCGCGTGACCTGGGTTATCTTGCGCCGCCCGGATTCCCCCTCCTCCTGCCACTCCTTGAGCTTGGGGATCACCGCTACTAGCATCTCCATGATGATGGCGGCGGTGATGTAGGGCATGATTCCCAACCCGAAGATGGCCAGGTGGGAAAGAGCGCCCCCGGAGAAAAAGTTGAGGAAGCCGAGTATCCCGCCTCCTTCCTGGATGAGCTTCTGCAAGGCTTGGGTATTCACCCCCGGGGAGGGGATGGCCGAACCTACGCGGTAGAGGAGGATTATGAGTAGGGTGAAGAGGATCTTGCGCCGCAGATCTTCGACCTTGAAGATGTTGCGGAAGGTGCGGAGCAAATCAGATCACCTCGGCCCTTCCGCCCGCGGCCTCGATCTTGGCCACCGCTCCCCTGGTGAAGGCGTTGGCGCGCACAATAAGCCCCCGCTCCAGCTCGCCGCGACCCAGTATCTTCACCTCGTGCCGCAACTTCTTCAGAATACCCTTCTCCACCAGCGCTTCAGGGGTCACCACCTCTCCCTCCATGAAGAGGTTGAGCTTCTCCACGTTGACCAGGTGGTATTCCTTCTTGTCCCGCGGCCGGAAACCTCGCAGCTTGGGTATCCTTCTCTGGAGTGGCATCTGCCCGCCCTCGAAGCCGATGCGGGTCTTGCCGCGGGCCTTTTGGCCCTTTTGGCCCCGGCCGCTGGTCTTCCCGTGCCCGGACGACCTTCCCCTTCCCACCCGCTTGGGGGGGTGGGTGGAACCCGGCGCCGGCTTAAGGTCATGTATCTTCAGCGTCATCTCTGTCTCCCGTTAATCTCCCTCTCCCGTTATCTACTCCGTGTGCTCTTTCTTCACCACCATGCCCGCCTGCCACTCAGTGGTGTCATCCCGAGCAGGCAAGCTCCTTTCAATCCGCGGCCAGCAGCGTGCCGCAATCGTACCGTCGGCCCACCTCACTCCTCGAGGGGTTCCACTTTCACCAGGTGGGTCACCCGCCTGACCATCCCCCTGATCTCCGGGGTATCCCGGTGGACCACGGAATGGTTGATCCGCTTCAGCCCGAGGGCCCTTATGGTGCGCCGCTGTTTCGGAGGACGGCCGATGAGGCTGCGCACCAGGGTGACGCGAAGCTTCCTCCCCTCCGCACTCATCCCTTAACCGCCTCCTTCTCCCGGGCCTTGCGCAACTGCGCCCTTCTTATCTCCGCCACCTCCCGGGCCCGGCTGATGGCCTTAAGCCCCTCGAAGGTGGCCTTGACCACGTTGACCGGGTTGCGGGATCCGTAGGTCTTGGTGAGCACGTCCTGGATGCCGCTTAGCTCGATCACCGCGCGCACCGGGCCTCCGGCTATGACCCCGGTCCCCTCGCTGGCCGGCTTAAGGAGAACCCGCGAGGACTCGAACTTCCCCACCACCTGGTGGGGGATGGTGGTCCCCCTGGTGGGGACCTTGAAGAGGTTGCGCTTGGCCTTCTCCACGCCCTTCTGGATGGCCAGGGGGACCTCACGGGCCTTCCCATAGCCATAGCCAACCACGCCCGCCCTGTCTCCCACCACCACCAGGGCGGTGAAGCTGAAGCGGCGCCCTCCCTTCACTACCTTGGCCACGCGGTTGATGTGGACGACTTTCTCCTCCAGCTCGAGAACGGTCGGGTCTATCTTGGGCATGAATTACCTCCAGCTCTTTCCATCCGGGAAGGCATCAGAACTCCAGTCCTCCCTCTCGGGCTCCCTCCGCCAGGGCCTTAACCCTTCCGTGATATAGATTGCCGCCCCGGTCGAAGACCACCTTGACGATTCCCTTCTCGCGGGCCCTGGCCGCCAGGAGACGCCCCACCTCCATGGCCACCTCGGTCTTCTTCTTCCCCTCCAGGTCCAAACCCTTCTCCATGGAGGAAGCGCTGGCCAGGGTATGCCCTACGGTGTCGTCGATGATCTGGGCATAGATGTGCCGGTTGCTGCGGAAGACCGAGAGCCTCGGCCTCTCCGGCACGCCGAATATCTTCTTGCGCACCCGCTTACGGCGGCGCTCCTTCTTCATCCTCTTTTCCTTGGCCTTGTCCATACCTTACCGCTCCATTTCCGGAATCGAGTCACTCGACCACTACTTCGGGGGCTGGCCCTGCTTGCACACTCGCTTACGGCGGCGCTCCTTCTTCATCCTCTTTTCCTTGGCCTTGTCCATGCCCCGTCGCTCCATTCCCCGGATCGAGGCGTTCTCCGACTACTTGAGGGCCTTGCCGGCCTTGCGCCGGATCTGTTCCCCGGCGTAACGGATGCCCTTGCCCTTGTAGGGATCGGGCTTGCGCAACGCCCTTATCTTGGCCGCTATCTCCCCCACCTTCTGCTTATCCGCCCCCTTCACCCGTATCTTGGTGGGGGTCACCAGCTCGAATTCTACCCCCTCGGGAGCCTTCACCAGCACGGTGTGGGAGAAACCCAGGGAGAGCTCGATGTCCGGGCCCTTGGCCACCGCCCGGTAGCCCACCCCGTGGATCTCCAGGTTCTTCTCGAACCCCCTAGTGACCCCCTCCACCATGTTGGCTAGCAGGCTGCGCGTGAGGCCGTGCAGCGACTTGTGGAACTTGGAATCCGAGGGTCGCCTCACGCGGATGGCACCCTCCTCCATCTCAATGATCATGTCCGGGTGGAACTCCTGGGTGAGCTCTCCCTTGGGGCCCTTCACCGTCACCCGGTTACCCTCTATCCTCACCTCCGTCCCCTCCGGGACGGGTATGGGCATTCTGCCTATCCTGGACAACTGCTACCTCCAGCGCTTATCCCGCTTTGCGTCCTTTCCGTCACCAGACGTAGGCGATGACCTCGCCTCCCACGTTCTTCTCCCGCGCCTCCCGGTCGGTCAGAAGGCCCTTGGAGGTGGAAATGATGGCGATTCCCAGGCCTCCCAGCACCCTCGGCATCTGGGCCTTCTTGGCATACACCCGCAGGCCGGGCTTGCTGATGCGCTTGATCCCGTTGATGAGGGATTCGCGGTTGGGCCCGTAGGCCAACTTTATCCTGAGGGTGTCGTAGCTCTTGCCCTTAACCACCTCGAAGTCGGCGATGAATCCCTCCCTCTTCAGTATCTCGGCGATGGAATGCTTCATCTTGGAATTGGGCATCTCCACCCACTCGTGACGGGCGGCGCTGGCGTTCCGTATGCGGGTCAGCATGTCCGCGATGGGATCGGTCATGGTCATCTCCATCGCCTCCTTACCAACTCGACTTGGTGAGCCCGGGGATCTCGCCCTCGTGCGCCAGCTCGCGCAGGCACACGCGGCAGAGCTCGAACTTGCGGAAATACCCTCGCGGCCGCCCGCAACGTTTGCAACGGTTGTAGGCCCGGGTGCGGTACTTGGGAGGTCTCTTCTGCTTGGCAATCAAGGACTTCTTCGCCATGCCGCCTCCTGCTCACTTGCCACGGAAGGGCATGCCCAGCGCATCCAGCAGGGCCCGCCCCTCCTCGTCAGTCTTGGCCGTGGTCACGATGGTTATGTCCATCCCTCTCACCCTGTCGATGTCGTCGTAGTCTATCTCCGGAAACACCAGCTGTTCCTCAAGCCCCATGGTGAAATTACCCCTCCCGTCGAAGGACTTGGGGTTCAACCCCCGGAAGTCCCTCACCCGCGGGATGGCCAGGGACATAAGTCGGTCCAGGAACTCGTACATGCGGTCTCCCCGCAAGGTGACCTTGCAACCTACGGACATCCCGGCTCGCAGCTTGAAGCCGGCCACCGACTTCTTGGCCCGGTTCAGCTTGGGCTTCTGGCCGGTGATCAGTGCCAGGTCCTTCATGGCCCCGTCGATGGCCTTGGGGTCGTGGGCTCCCTCTCCCACTCCCATGTTGACCACGATCTTCTCCAGTCGCGGGACCTCCATATCGTTGCGGTACCCGAACCTCTCCTTGAGGGCCGGCACCACTTCCTTGCGATATTTCTCCTTCAGCCTCGGAGCCATGTTCCCTTCCTCGTTCAAGATCCCTTATCCTCAGTCGATGTCCGCGCCGCACTTGCGGCAGAAGCGCCGCTTGTTGCCCTCGGAATCGAACCGGTAGGCCACCCGTATGGGCCGATTGCATGACCCGCATACCAGGGCCACGTTGGAGACGTGGATGGGCGCCTCCTTGGTCACGATCCCACCCTGGGGGTTCTCCTGGCTGGGCCGCGTGTGCCTCTTGACCAGGTTCACGCCCTCCACGATCACCCGTCTCTCCCGGGGGAAACTGCGCAGGACCTTGCCCTGCTTCCCCCGGTCCTTCCCGGAGATCACCTGTACCCGGTCGCCCTTTTTTATCTTCAGTCCTGCCATCTTTTTCCACTCCTCGCCGTCCGCGGCTCAAAGGACCTCCGGGGCCAGGGAGACGATCTTCATGAACTTCTTCTCCCGAAGCTCCCTGGCCACCGGGCCGAAGATGCGCGTGCCCCGTGGATCCTTGGCCTCGTTGATCAGCACCACTGCGTTTTCGTCGAACTTGATGTAGGATCCGTCCTTGCGCCGCCTCTCCTTCTTGGTGCGCACCACCACCGCCTTCACCACGTCGCCCTTTTTCACCGACCCACCGGGGATGGCTGACTTCACCGTGCCCACCACGATGTCCCCCACGCCGGCATAGCGCCTCCCGGAACCCCCCAGGACCTTGATCACCAGGAGCTCACGGGCGCCCGTGTTGTCGGCTATCTTCACTCGCGATTCCTGCTGTATCATCTCCTACCTCCGAACCGCGGACCGCTTTCGCCTACTCCGCACGTTCCACGATCTCCAGCAGCCTCCAGCGCTTGGTGCGGGACAGGGGCCTGGTCTCCATGATCTTCACCACGTCACCCACCCGGCAGCGGTTCTCCTCGTCGTGCGCCTTGTACTTCTTGCTGCGGGTCACGATCTTGCCGTACAGCGGGTGGGGCATGCGCGTCTCCACCTTGACCACGATGGTCTTGTCCATCTTGTCGGAGACCACCGTGCCCATGCGCACCTTTCTCCGCGTCGTCCGTTCCGCCATCCTCCGGTTCCCTTCCTTTCACCCGGCCTTACCCGGCTTTCTCGCTCATCTCGTACTCTCGGATGACCGTGCAGATGCGCGCGATGTCCTTCTTGGTCTCCTTGATGCGCGCCGTATTGTCTAGCTGCCCGGTGGCCGCCTGGAAGCGGAGGTTGAAGAGCTCCTCCTTGGCCTCCCGCAGCTTCTGCAACAGCTCCTCGTATGAATACTGGCGAAGCTCCCTGGCCTTTACCATGCTCACTCACCACCCATGCCAACACGTTTTACGAAACGGCATTTCATGGGCATCTTGTGGGCCGCCCGGCGCATGGCCTCCTGGGCCACATGCTCGGGGACCCCGGCAAGCTCGAACATCACCCTTCCGGGCTTGACCACCGCTACCCAGTGGTCGGGGTTGCCCTTTCCGCTACCCATGCGCGTCTCGGCAGGTTTCTTGGATACCGGCTTGTCGGGAAAGATGTTGATCCACACCTTCCCGCTTCTCTTCACGTGACGGGTGA
Organism: Actinomycetota bacterium; assembly: GCA_030019255.1. Lineage (NCBI taxonomy): Bacteria > Bacillati > Actinomycetota > Actinomycetota bacterium. Next base: position 5,144 of record JASEFK010000018.1, on the reverse strand, counting down.
TGGCTACCCTGGCCGCTTCGATCTGACGGGCCGTGACCCAGGCCGGTTCCAGGGCCTGCAGCCCATAATCCCCGAAGTGGACCTCCGTGCCTCCCTTGGACCGGCCCTTGAGCCTCCCACGTTGCACCTTGCGGTGTCTGATCTTACGAGGCATCAGCATCAGCTTCAACCTCCCGGTAATCGTAGTCCTCGTCCTCCTCCGGCCCGGCCGCGGGCTCCCGAAGCGCCTCCTCCTCTTCCTCGGGCTCCGCCTCCACGAGCGTACCCGCCGCCACGCCCAGGGGACGCTTCTCCTCCACGGCCTTCTCCCTGGACTTCCGGTCCGGCTCGCCAATGAGTCCCTTGTATATCCATACCTTGACCCCGATGACCCCGAAGGTGGTGCGGGCCACGCAGAAGCCGTAATCGATGTCCGCGCGCAGGGTCTGCAGGGGCACCCTTCCCTCCCGGTACCACTCCGTCCGGGCCATCTCCGCTCCCCCCAGCCTCCCGGCACAGGAAATCTTGATTCCCTTGGCCCCGGCGCGGATGGCGTTCTGTACCGCCCTCTTCATGGCCCTCCGGAAGGACACCCTGCCCTCCAGCTGCTCGGCCACGTTTTGGGCCACGAGGAAGGCGTCCAGCTCCGGCGTGTCGATCTCCTGGATGTTCACCTGGACATCCTTGCCGGTCATCTCGGAGAGGTCCCGCTTGATGCGGTCCACCTCCGCGCCCCGGCGGCCGATGACGATTCCCGGACGGGCGGTGAAGATGTCCACCTTGACCCGTTTGGAAGTGCGCTCGATCTCCACCCGGGATATGGCCGCCCTCTTCATGTATTCCCGGATGTAGCGCCGTATGGCCAGGTCCTCCTGGAGGAGGTCGGCGTAATCCCGGGTGGCGAACCAGCGGGACTTCCAGTCATAGATGATCCCTAGACGGAAACCGTACGGATGAACCTTCTGACCCACGCCTACTTCATCCTTTCCTTCGCGCTCCGGAGCGGCCGCGACCGCCGCGTCGCCTGCCGCTTCCCTCAAGGCCCTCCCTCTCGCCCAGGACCACCGTGATGTGGCTGGTGCGCTTGCGGATACGGGTGGCCCTTCCCAGGGCCCGCGGCCTCCACCTCTTCAGAGTGGGACCCTCATCCACGTAGCAGTTGACCACCACCAGGTCCTCGGCCCGCAGGCCGTTGTTGTTCTCCGCGTTGGCCACCGCGGACTCCAGCACCTTGCCCACCAGGCGCGCCGCGGCCTTGGGGGAGAACCGGATTATGTAGCGAGCTTCCTCCAGGTCCTTCCCCCGGATCTGGTCGGCCACCTGGCGCGCCTTGTAGGGGGAGACCCTCACGTAACGGGCCACCGCCCGGACCGTCACGCCGCCTTCCTGAACCTCGGCCATGTTCCGTCTCCTGCCTTTCCTTCGGCTACTACTTCAACCGGGTGGGCCTCTCGTGGGCGTGCCCGTGCTTGGTGCGGCGTCGGGTGGGAGCGAACTCCCCCAGCTTGTGCCCCACCATGTTCTCGGTTATATACACCGGAACGTGCCTCTTCCCGTCGTAAACGGCGATAGTGTGCCCCACCATCTCTGGGAAGATGGTCGATCTGCGGGACCAGGTCTTGATGACCCTCTTCTCATTACGCCGGTTAAGCTCCTCGATCTTGAAATAGAGCTTCTCGTCTATGTAGGGTCCTTTCTTCAAAGACCTGCCCAAGGCTACCTCCCTCTCTCAGCTCTTCCGCCTACGCACGATGTACTTGTTGGAGGGCTTGTTCTTCTTCCGCGTCCGGTACCCCAGAGTGGGTTTGCCCCAGGGGGTCACCGGGTGCCGCCCGGCGGAGGACTTGCCCTCCCCTCCCCCGTGGGGATGATCCACGGGGTTCATCACCGTTCCGCGCACCGTGGGACGGCGGCCCTTCCAGCGGCCCCGTCCCGCCTTGCCCTCGCTCTGCAGCTCGTGTTCCACGTTGCCCAGCTGGCCCACCGTGGCCCGGCACTTCAGGCTCACCAGGCGCACCTCGCTTGAGGGGAGCCTTATGTGGGCGAACTCACCCTCCTTGGCCATAAGCTGGGCGGCGCCCCCCGCGGCGCGCACCATCTTCCCCCCCGCTCCCGGCTTGAGTTCGATGTTGTGGATGGTGGTTCCCACGGGTATGGCCGAGAGGGGTAGGGCGTTGCCCGGCTTGATATCCGCATCCGGACCCGACATCACCCGGTCTCCCACCTTGAGGTTCAGAGGAGCCAGGATATAGCGCTTCTCCCCGTCCTCATAGTGCAGCAGAGCGATGCGCGCGGTACGGTTGGGATCGTACTCTATGGCCACCACCTTGGCCGGGATTCCGTCCTTGTCCCGCTTGAAATCGATGATCCGGTAGCGCCTCTTCACCCGACCACCCTTGTGGCGGGTGGTTATGCGTCCCCGGTTATTGCGACCCGCCTTGTAGTTCAGGGGGGCAAGGAGGCTCCTCTCCGGCTCCTTCTTGGTAATTTCCTGGAAGTCGGATAGAACGGTGAACCTCCTTCCCGGCGAGGTCGGCTTATATCTCTTAATACCCATTTTTTTACCATCCTTTTTCCATCAACCCAGCGGTCCCTCGAAGAACTCGATGCTGTACCCCGGCGCCAGGGTTACCACGGCCTTCTTCCTCGCCGCCGTGCGCCCTGAGGTCCAACCCCTGCGGCGCGGCTTGGGAGGAACCTTTATCGTATTCACCCCGGTGACCTTAACGTTAAAGATCTGCTCCACCGCCTGGCGGATCTCCGTTTTCCGCGCCTTGGGATGTACCTCGAAGGTGTACTTGTTCTGATCCAGGAGGTTATAGCTCTTCTCGGAGATCACCGGCCGGATGATGACATCACGCGGATCCTTCATCCTGCACCCCCTCCTGCAGCCTGTCCAGCGAGCTACGGGTGAAGATCACCCGGTCGTTAGCCAGCACGTCGTAAGTGTTCAGGTCCTCCACCCGGATGACCTCCACGAAGGGAAGGTTGCGCATGGACTTGACCACGTTCTCGTCCTCCTCCGGCAGCACCAGGAGCACGTTGTCTTCCACCCCCAGGGCCCGGAACACCGCCGCCGCCAACTTGGTCTTGGGCTCGGAGAAGGTGAAGTCCTCGAGTACCATCACCCGGTCCTCGCCGGCCCGGGCGCTCAGGGCCGAGCGCAGGGCCAGCCTCCGAACCTTGCGGTTTACCTTGAAGCTGTGGTCCCGGGGTTGCGGGCCGTGCACGGTGCCTCCTCCCCGCCAGAGGGGCGAGCGGATGGAGCCAGCACGGGCCCTTCCCGTCCCCTTCTGGCGCCAGGGCTTCCGGCCGCCCCCGCTGACCGCGCTGCGGTTCTTGGTGGAAGCGGTGCCCCGGCGGGCGGCGGCCAGCTGGCGCCGGACCACCAGGTGCATGACGGGGATGTTTATTTCGCAGCCGAAGTAGTAGTCCTTCAGCTGGACCTCACCCGTCTTGTTTCCCTCCAGGTCGTAGACCGGAACCGACTTCATGACCTGCTCCATCCTCGTCCTCTCAGGTCAGCACGTGGGCTTTCCTACTTCGCTTGCGACGTCCCTTGACCGATTCCCGGATGACCAGGAGCCCTCCCCTGGGACCCGGAACACTGCCCTTGAGCAGCAGGAGGTTGCGCTCCGGCTTCACGTCCACGACCTCCAGGTTGAGGGCGGTGACCCTCTCGCCCCCCATCCGGCCGGGCATGCGGGATCCCCGGAACACCCGGGAGGGCGTGGCGCAGGCTCCGATGGAACCCGGGGCGCGGTGGAAATGGGCCCCGTGGGAAGCCGGTCCCCCGCCGAAGCCGTGCCGCTTGACCACTCCTGCGAAGCCCTTGCCCTTGGACTTTCCGGTGACGTCCACCCTCTCTCCCTTGGCGAAGGACTCCACGGTGACCTTCTGGCCCACCTGGTAGGCGGAGGGGTCGTCCACCCGGATCTCCGCCAGGTGCCGGTGGGGCTCCAGGCCCTTGCTCTCGAAGTGGCCGCGCAGCGGCTTGTTCACCTTCTTCTCGCGCACCGGGCCGAATCCCAGCTGCACGGCGTTGTAGCCCTCCTTCTCCACCGTCTTCACCTGGACAACCGTGCAGGGACCGGCCTCCACCACCGTGACCGGGATGATCCTCCCGTCCTCGGCGAAGATCTGCGTCATGGCTATCTTTCTTCCGATGATTCCCTTCAACTTTCCCACCTCTCCACGGCGCGAAGACGGCTCCCGCGCCCTCCAGCCTCCACCGCGCTACGAGTCACAGCTTGATCTCGATATCCACTCCCGCCGGAAGATCCATGCGCATCAGCGAGTCCACCGTCTTCGGCGTGGGGTCCAGTATATCTATAAGCCTCTTGTGGACCCGCATCTCGAAGTGCTCCCGCGAATCCTTGTTCACGTGCGGGGAGCGGATCACGCAGTACACGTGCTTCTCGGTGGGCAGGGGAACCGGCCCCGAGATGGAAGCTCCCGTCCGCTTGGCCGTCTCCACGATCTGCTTCGCGGAGCGGTCGATTATCTCGTGGTCGTACGCCTTTAACCTTATTCTTATCTTTTGCCTGGGCTTGGCCATTCCACTAAACCTCGGGTTTCTCGCCTACCGGATTATCTCCACCACCCTTCCGGCCCCCACCGTACGGCCGCCCTCGCGGATGGCGAAGCGCAGGCCCTCCTCCATGGCGATGGGGTAGATGAGCTCCACGTTCATCTCCGTGTTGTCCCCGGGCATGACCATCACCCTCCCCGAGGGGGTGGAGATGG
>JASEFK010000018.1:0-409 GCA_030019255.1 Actinomycetota bacterium | reverse complement strand
CTCCCGTGACGTCCGTGGTGCGGAAGTAGAACTGGGGGCGGTAGCCGGAGAAGAAGGGGGTATGCCTCCCTCCCTCCTCCTTGGAGAGGACGTAGACCTGAGCCCGGAAGGCCACGTGGGGGGTGATGGTGCCGGGGGCGGCCACCACCTGGCCGCGCTCCACATCCTTCTTCCCGATGCCCCGGAGCAGCAGGCCCACGTTATCCCCGGCCTGACCCTCGTCGAGGATCTTGCGGAACATCTCCACCCCGGTGACCACCGTCTTCTGGGTGGGGCGGATGCCCACAATCTCCACCTCGTCCCCGACGTGAATCCTGCCCCGCTCGATCCTCCCGGTGACCACCGTGCCCCTCCCGGTGATGGAGAAGACGTCCTCGATGGCCAGAAGGAAGGGCTTGTCCACGTCCCG
>JASEFK010000017.1 GCA_030019255.1 Actinomycetota bacterium | reverse complement strand
CTGGGATGGGAGGAGGAAGGCTAGGTGGCTGACACAAAATCCTTGACGCTACCAACGTTGTTTTTCCCACCGGACCCGGCCATAAAAGCGGTAAACGGCGTAGTGATTCCCGCTCAATCCACCAGGTCCTCCAGTAACACCCTGGTAATCTGCACCGCCATCCTTCTCCCCGCCGTACCGGGAATGGCGGCGAAGGCCGGCCTGTCCTGCAGTCTCACGCTGATGGGATCGCTTATGCGCCGGTTGAGCCTTATCACCTGGCCCACCTGCAGGTGCCGGAGATCCGATACCCGGAGGCGGGTGCGACCAAGCTCGGCCACCAGCTCCACGCGCGCCGAGGAAAGATCGGTGCGGAATAGCATTTCCTTCCCCATGGGCCGGGACTCGGGAGGACGGGTGGAGAGCCACTTCTCGGCGTTGAGCTCGTCGAGGACGTCCTCCAGGGTGGTATAGGGCAGGCAGAGATTTACGAAACCCTCCGACGGTCCCAAGTTCACCCCCACGCAGACGTTGAGAACGATCTCGTTGGGAAATATTACCTGGGCGAACTGGGGCCGGAACTCAACCCGGTCGAAACGGAAATTCACCTCCGTGACCATGGACCAGGCGCCGGAAAGGGCGATGAGGAGCTGGGTCATCACCTCCTCCATGATGGCCGTCTCTATTTCCGTGAGCTCCCTTTCCTCGTAGTTGCCCACTCCCGGCCCACCCAGCATGCGGTCCACGAGGGAAAAGACCAGGGCCAGTCCCACCTCCACCAGGATCGGCTTCTCCTCGCTGCCCAGGGAGCAGACGGCGATGTAGGTGGGCGAGGAAAGGGAACGTAAAAACTCCTCGAAGGTAAGCTGTTCCACGGATTCCACGGTGGCGCGCACCGTCAGGCGGAGGTAGCCGGTGAGCATGTTGGCGAACTGGCGGGCGAAGGTCTCGTGCAGCAGGTGGATAGTGCGCAGGTTGTCCTTGGAAAACTTGGTGGGACGGCGGAAATCGTACACTCGAAAAGAGCGCTCCCGCTCCAGGAGCTCCTCCTCGCGCACCTCCCCGCTGCGCAGGCCCTCCAGCAGGGCGTCGATCTCCTTTTGGCTAAGCACCTCGGACAACTTGTTCCTACCTCCCTTGCGATGCCAACGAAATCCCGTTCTCTACCCGTCTCCTCGAACCCCCGCCTCTTTCCCTTTCGCTATCATCAATTCCCCTCCGCGGAATTTCCCTCCCCGGAGTCCCCCTCCGGTACGGACACCCCCGGTTCGCTCGCCGCCTGTTCCAAGGCCGTCTCCACCTTTTCCCACACGTCGACGCCCGCCGATTCCACGGCCTTCTCCTTCCTCGAGGGCCGAATGACCATTTCCACCCTCCGGTTCAGGGCCCGATGTTCCGGGGAATCGTTGGGGAAACGGGGCTTGGTGTCTGCATAGCCGGCGGCGCTCAGGCGGGCGGGATCGAACCCCCACCTCTCGATAAAGTACCTGATCACCGCGGAGGCCCGGGCGGTGGAGAGCTCCCAGTTCGAGGGGTAGACGAACCCCGGCTGGATGGGGATGTCGTCGGTGTGCCCCTCCACCCAGATCTCGTGTCGCGTCTCCTTGAGCAGCGGGGCGAGGTGGTCGAGGAAGGCCAGGGCCAGGGGCTTGAGCACGGCGCTCCCCAGGTCGAAGACCACCTCGTCGGTGGTGATGCGCACCACCAGGCCTACATCCTCGATGTCGGTAACGATCATGTTCTCAAGGCCCTTATCCTTCACGTAGGCGTCTATTTTCTTCTTCAGCTCCATGAGCTCCTGCAGCTCCTCCAGATCCAGCTCGGCGGCTTCCTCGATCTGCAGTTTCTGCTCCAGGGCCGGTAGATCCCCCTCCTGTATGCCGCTGCCCCGTTCCGGCGCCCCTCCCAGCGCCTCCTGGAGGGACTCACTTACTGCCTGCCATTTTTTGGCATCTATGCTGGACATGGAGAAGAGAAGCACGAAAAAGCAGAGGATCAGGGTGATCATGTCTCCGTAGGACTGCAGCCACGTGGCGGTGACCTCGTCCTGCCCCGCGGACCTCCTTCTCTTCTTCATCGCTCACCTTCCCGCTTGCCCAGCGGCTCTCATGCTCCCCTTAGCGCGCCCTCCCCCGCCTCCTCCACGGCCGCCTTAGCCTTGGCTTTCTCCCTGGCCTTGGAGGCCTCCTCGCGCAGGGAGGGAGGGAGGAAGGTCTTCAGCTTCTCTTCCACCATCCTCGGGTTGTCTCCCGACTGGATGGACATGACTCCCTCGATGACCATCTCCTTCACCAGCACCTCGTCCTCGTGCTTTCCCTTGAGCTTCTCGGCGAAGGGGATGAAGACCATGTTGGAGAGGATAACCCCGTACAGGGTAGTGACCAGGGCCACGGCCATGGCCGGACCCAGTTTCTCCGGCTCGCTCAACTTGGCCAGCATGGCGATAAGCCCGATGAGGGTGCCCAGGAACCCGAAGGCGGGTGCCAGGGCGGCGCAGATGTTGAAGTAGCGGATCCCCCCCTGGTGGCGCTGCTCGAGGAAGATGATCTCCGTCTCCAGGATGTCCCGGATGAGCTCGGGCTCCGTCCCGTCCACGAGCAACTGCACCGCCTTCTGGATGAAGGGGTCCTCGATGTTCTTCAGCTCCTTGTCCAGGGAGAGAATGCCCTCTCTCCTGGCCATCTCGGCATAGCGCACCAGCTGGGCCATGATCCCCATGGCGTCCACCTTGTACTTTCTGAGGATGAGCTTCAGCATCCCGGGCACGGCCTTGATGGTGGAAAGGTCCACGGCGAGGATGCTCGCTCCCACCGTGCCCCCCAGGACGATGACCAGGGAGGGCACGTCTATGTATTGCCCGATGCTCCCGGACATGAAAAGGCCCACGAAGAAGGTTCCGAAGGTGATGGCCAAGCCCACGACGGTCGCTACGTCCACTCCTCGGCCTCCCGGATTAATTTCCTTTTCCCGTCAACAACCGCATGTCGCCGCCTCGTTCCCTACTGCTTGCGCTTCTCCACCACGTCGCTATCCGGATCCTCCACCACCGTGCACTCGGTGAAGTCGAGGGGAACGTTGGTGCGGATGATGGGCCGAATGATCTGCCGGTACTCGATGACCCTGCGCACAACCTCGCTCACGCTCTCGGCCACGAGGATCTTCTTTCCCGTGGTCATGGTAATGATGGTGTCTGGCCGGGCCTCGATCATCTCGATGAGCTCGGCGTTGATGACCACCGGGTCATCGTTTATCCTGGTCACCTCGATCAAAGCCTGTACCTCCCTTTCGGAGATGCGGCCGGGGGCGGGGTCTCCGCCCCCGGCCCTACCGCCTTACCTCTTGATGTTCACCAGCTCCTGCAGCATCTGGTCGGTGGCGGTGATGATGCGGGAGTTGGCCTGGAAACCGCGTTCGGCGATGATCATGTTGGTGAACTCCTGGGCCAGGTCCACGTTGGACATCTCCAGGGTCCCGGCGGTGATCACCCCACGGTTCCCGGTGCCCGAGGTGCCCACCAGGGGCTCCCCGGAATTGCTGGACACCCTGTACATGGTGTCCCCCACCTTGATCAGGCCTTCCGGGTTGTTGAACACCGCCACCGCTATCTGGGCCAGCTGCTTGTTCAACCCGTTGGAGAAGAACCCGGTAATGATCCCGTTGTCGTTGATGGTGATGCTCTGCAGGTAACCGGCGGTGTAGCCATCCTGGTACACGGCGGCCACGGTGGAAGCGGAGGCGAACTGGGTGACCCCCGAGATCCCGCCCACGGTGCCGAAATCCAGCGTAATGCTCACCGTGGCCGCTCCGGCGGGCGTGAACACTATGGGACCGCCACTAACCGAGGCCAGGGCCCCCGTGTCGTCGAAGGTCAGGACCCCGGTGTTTCCGGAGATTCCCGCCGGGCCCAGGGCTTCCCAGGACCACTGGTTGACGTCCGTCTTGGCGAAAGTGAAGGTGAGGGCGTGCTTGCCTCCCTGGGAATCCACGACCTCGATGGAGGTCACGAAGCTGTCGCCCACCGAGGCGCCGGCGGGCAGGTTGCCCTGGAAACGCACCGTGGTGGTGGCCTGGGGAGCCATGGTCTGGCCCACGGGTATGGAGATGGGGTTCAGGGTAGCGTTGGTGTCGATTACCCCTGTGTCGTCGGCCATCCACCCCTGCACCACGTACCCGTTGGAGGGGTTTATGAGCTTCCCCTGGGCGTCGAAGCTGAAATATCCCGCCCTGGTGTAGTAGGCTCCCCCACCGTCGGAGAGGATGAAGAACCCGTCTCCCTGGATGGAAAGGTCGGTCATGCGGCCGGTGTTCTGCAGGGAGCCCTGGGTGAAGTTGGTGCTCACCAGGGCCAGCTTGACCCCCAGCCCGATCTGCACCGGGTTGGTCCCCCCCAGGTAGCTCGTGGAGGCCCTGGCCCCCCTCAGGGTCTGGCAGAGGGCATCCTGGAAGCTGAGCTGGCTGGATTTATAGCCCACCGTGTTCACGTTGGCGATGTTGTTGCCCACCACGTCCATCATGGTCTGGTGGTTGCGGAGTCCGGAGACCCCTGAGAACATGGATCGCATCATGGCACCATCTACCTCCTCGTTGACCTCCCGATCGACGCGGGTCGCTTCCTCGCAGGAGGTCCGGCAACCCGCTTGCGTAACCCTTCATCACCTTCCATCCGCGTCCCTGCCCTCGGGTCGCTCCACCACCACCGCGCTGTCTATGCGGGTGAATATCCCGTCCTTCAGCTTGGCGCGGTGAAAGGCGGAGATCACGTTCCTGGTGGGCAGGTTGACGATCAGCGCCGCGTCCCCCACCAGGACCAGGGATTGGACGGCTCCTTTCCTCTCCGCCGCCGCCACCGCCCTCTCCACCCGGCGCAGGTCCCCCTTCTCCAAGGGAATCTCACGCCTCTCCAGGCGCTCCGCGGCGTGGCGGCTGAAGCGCAGTCCGGTCTCCTCCAGGACGTCGCGGAAGGAAGGGCCTCCCTTATTTCCCGTCCCTTTCCGTTCCTCCCGGGCGGACCGGATCGCCTCCGGCCGTCCCGCTCCCAGAACTTCCCCGACGCCGCCCATCCTTGAGCCTCCTTTCTCAGGCGTGTACCTCCACCACGTCCCGCAGGTCCACCTCCCCGGCGTCCGTGGCGAGAAGGATCCTCCCGCTCTCCAGGCGCAGGGATTCCACGCGTCCTTCCACCTCTCCCTGCGGGGTCAGGGCCTTCACCCTTCGGCCGAGCAACCCTCCGGCCTGTCCCGCCAGCAGGAGATTGGCCATGACGTTCAGCGACTCGCCCAGGGACCTCAGTTCCTCCAGGCTCTGCAGCTGAGCCAGCTGGGCCACGAACTGCTGGTTGTCCACCGGGTTGAGCGGGTCCTGGTTCTTGAGCTGCGCCACCAGCAGCTTGAGGAAGGCGTCCCGGCCCAGCACCTGGTCCTCGCGGGCCCCTCCCGTCGCCATGGACGCCGTCGTCCCCCCGCGGGCGACGGCCCCGGAAACGTAGTCGTAAACCTGCATCCTCTCACCTCCCTTCCGATCGGTGTCTGGTAATTTATACCAACAGGTCGAGAGTTCCCAGGCGCCATCTGTACCCCACCCGCGCCGGAACGGGCTCCCTTTCCTGTTCCCGGGCGGAGGTCGGAACGGGCCCGCCTTCCCCGCGTTCCTCCCTCCTGCTGTCCCCGGCCTTCAACGAGAGCCGGAGGTCCTGCAGGGGAAGTCCCTGCGAAACGAGGAACTGCCTCAGCTGATCCAGTCCCTCGCGCAGGGCCTGGAAGGCCTGGAGCGACCGGGCCTCGAGGCTTACTCTCAGGGAGCCCGACCATTCCGCCTCCAGCTCCAGGCTTCCGAGCTGCGGGGGATGCAGTCTCAGGCGCGCCCGGTACACCTCGCCTTCGCGTATCCCGCGTAGGGAGCCGGCCAGGTTCTCCAGAAGCCTCTCCCAACCGTAATAGTCCAAGACGGTGGAACCGGCCGCGTTTTGGAGTGTTATCGCCTGCCCGGGCTCGCGCGGCGCCTGGGCCGCCGTGATACCGTGAGGGCTCCCGGCCTCGCCGCCGATCCGGACCTCCTTGCCCCTCGTGGCCCCGGGATGGATCACCTCCCCGGGGACAGGGTCGCCCACGACCTTCCCGCTCCCGGCGAAAGGCTGCTCCGCCTCTGCCGAAAACGGCCCCCGGGCGATGGGCGAGGAAGACGCGGTTCCCTCGACGCGCCGGTCATCCCCGTCCGCCGTGGCCATCCCCGGACCGGCGAACCGCTCCCCGCGGGCGAGTTTAAGGACCTTTCCCGGGCCGGGACCGCGGAACTCCGGTCGGGTCGTCTCTTTCTCCGCGCCTTGCCTCCCTTCCCCTTCCCCCACCGCGGGGTCAGTGAATGGTGTCCCGGTGGGATCCCCGGCGAGGTGTCGCGTTACCGGAAACCACGGCGGGTCTCCCTCAGCTTTTCCGCCCGCATGGGGAACAGGGGCACCCGGTGACCCTAATAACGCCTTCAAGTTTCCTGGTTCCGGGTCGCCTTCCACCTTGACAAGGGGCATTTCCCGCGCCAAGGACGCGGACCCGCCCGTTTCAGGCCCACGAACCGCGAGAGGGATACGTCCCTCGGCTTCACCGGAGTCGGGCGCAGGGGTCACGCGGGTCACTAGGAACACACTTTCCACCCCACCACCAGCGGAGGCGGGTAGCTCCACTTTCCCGCATGCCTTTCCTGCCCCTTCCGGCGAGCCGGGCTGGGCGATGGCGGGAGAAAGGCCTTTCCCGGCCTCCCCGGCGACTCGCGGCTCCCTCCCGGTGGGCGCATCATGCGCCGGGATGACCTCACCGCGTCCCGCGAGCGCCACGAGGCGCGCATCCGAGACCATGGCGAGGAGCCCCGGCTCCCGTCCTCCATCCACGATTTCCCCCCGCGCCGCTTCCGGTGGCGCCATCTTTCCCACCAGGGCGGCGAAAACGCCCGCCCCGGCCATCAGCCCGGCGCAACGGCCTTCCCCGGCTAAGGCTTGCCACGCAAGGGGACCGGGCAAGCGAGGTCGACCGGCGGCCTGTTGACGTCCGCGCGCCTCCCGCGAGGAGTCCTCGACCGGCAGCCGCACTGCCGTTCCCTGCATCTTCTCACCTCCTTTCCTGCGGACCCAGGGTCCTTTTTTCAACCCGCCCGCCCTTCCGGGCCCGGGTTCCGGGATGGCACCGTCCATCCCTTTCCGGCCACGTGGCCTCCGGACGGGAATCCCCCACCCGGTCCGCCCCCGGACGCGAAACGGGCGAATTCAAGAGCTTTTCAAAGGTACCTGCGGGCACAGGCGAAATTGCGGTCGTACTTTCCCACCAACTCGCTTATCTTCACCACGTCCCCCGTGTGGGGAGCGTGGATGAAACGGTTGCCGCCGATGTAAATCCCCACGTGGTACAGGAAACCGCGGCCCCCGTTCTCCCCGAAAAAAATCACGTCCCCGGGTCGCAGTTCCGACCTGCTCACGGGAGTTCCCCGCTGGGCCTGGGTGACCGTGTAGTGGGGCAGCTCCACCCCGAACTTCCGGAAAACGTACTGCACCAACCCCGAGCAGTCGAAACCGCTCGGCGTGGCGCCCCCGTAGACGTAGGGAACCCCGAGGAACTTGCCGGCCTCCTGCACCACCGCTTCCCCAACCCCGTTAAGGGAGGATTGAAGGTAGGTCCCGAAGGGGGAGAAGACGGTGGACGCGCCCTCCGGGGCCTGCACCTGGTTCATCCCGGGAGGGTACGTCCCCGCCCGGAAAAGCTCCCTGAGGCGGGCCTCGATCTCCGCTATCCTCTGCGTTACACTGGTAATCCCTTCCATCTCTCCACCCGTTCGGTCAAGGGAGCCTGCGGGTCCCAACCAGCCTGACCACGCGTCATCCCGGTAATTCCTTCCATTACTCCATCCGTTCCGTTTGAGGAGACGGCGGTTCCCATCCACTCCCACCACGCTTTGCCATGGCAATATCTACCATCTCTCCATCCACGGCCTTGAGCTCGACCTACCATGGCCTTAAATCCTCGACATCTCGGAGAGGACCTTGCTTACGTACGCTTCCCCTCCCGAGGGGTTGTACTTGCGAAGAATGGCCCTCGGGTCGTTTCCGAAACCGTAGGAGTCCACCAGGCGATTCACCTCCCAGACGGCCTCCCGGAAACTGGAAAAACTCCTGCCCATGATCCCGAAGGGATTGTAAGGGCGGAAACAATACTTTCCTCCCGAGGATTCCGCGGTGGCCAGGGCCACCCCCAGCCTCCAGTCCATGCCGTAGCGGTCGGCCGCTTCCACGAAGTCCGCGGCGCAGGCGGCCAGCTCGGGATTGAAGAGACGGTTGCGCATGTAGTTCCGGAGCCGTTCCACCCGCGCGGCGTCATCGGCTGCCGCGGCGGAGACCCCGACCCCGTAAAGGCGGGTCGCGCCGCCTGCCGCCGGTTCCGCCAGGGCTTTCTCCACCAGGGCGCGGAAGGTAGGGGCGAGGGGTCTGCGCCTCAGCGTGGAAAGGCCGGCCTCGATCTCCGCGATACGCGCCTGCACTCCGCGTACTCCCTCGAGCATCGCTCGTCACCCGCTCCCTTGGTTCTTAGCCCGGCACACGTCGCTCCCGTCACGTCCCGTCCCGCTCCGTCCACTTCCTTCCCGCCGCCGGGAGGTTTCCGCCGAGGACAAAACGCACCCCGGCCACCTCGTCCAGGAAACCCTGTTCCTCCCGGGAACTTTCGTACCGGTGGCGCTCCAGGGCCCGCTCCCGGAGCCTATCCACCACCTTGCGCTCCTTGGAGGCCTCCGCCAGCAGACGGCGCTCCTCCTCCATCCTGGCCCTGGCCTCCTCCGTCCTTTCCACCTGCGCCTTGATGCGCACCGCGTTTCCCCGCAAGAACTCGTTCATGGCCGCCAGGACCCCGCTGGCACATCCGGAAGAGAGCTCCCGGGCCAGCCTCTCGCGGGCCTTCCTTTCCCGCTCGGTGAGCGCGTGGAGGGCCTCTCTCTCCTCGTGATATCGCCTGGCGGCGGCCCCGAAGATCCTCTTGCGTTCCTCCTCCTGGGCGGTTCGCAGCCTGCGCACCGACTCCAATCGAAAGGAGAACTTCTTCATCTCTCACCATCCCACCCGGTCTTCTTTCGGGAAGCGGTCCTGCCCGCCGCCCGTGGAGCGCGACCCGGCCGCTTCCGCGATCCGTAACATGCCCATGCCAGGCGGATGGTCATCGCCCCTCCGCCTCCTCGTGCAGGTTGACCAGCATGTCCACCACCTCCTGGTAAGTGAAGCTCTCCTCCACCTTCTGGCGGAGAAAGGCGTTGATGTCCTGGATGTACCTCAGGGCGCGGTCTATCTCCGGGTTGGAGCCGGCCCGGTAGGCGCCAATGTTGATGAGGTCCTCGTTGGACCGGTAGACGGCCAGGTTCCTGCGCAACCAGTCGGCGGCCGCCCTGTGGCGGGCGTTGGTTATCTCGGAGGCCAGGCGGCTCACGCTCTGCAGGACATCGATGGCCGGGTAATGGTTCCGGGCCGCTATCTCCCGGGAGAGGACCACGTGACCGTCGAGTATGGAGCGGCTGGTGTCGGCGATGGGCTCGTTCATGTCGTCGCCCTCCACCAGCACGGTATAGAGGGCGGTGATGGTCCCCCGTTTCCCGCACCCGGTCCTCTCCATGAGCCGGGGAAGGAGGGCGAAGACGGAGGGAGGGTAACCTCGGGTGGTGGGAGGCTCCCCCGCGGCCAGGCCGATCTCCCGCTGGGCCATGGCGAAACGGGTCACCGAGTCCAGCATGAAGAGCACGTCCATCCCCAGGTCCCGGAAATACTCGGCGATGGTGGTGGCGGCCAGGGCCGCCTTCACCCGGATCATCGCCGGCTCATCGCTGGTGGCCACCACCACCACGGAACGCCGCAGTCCCTCCTCGCCCAGGTCGCGCTCGATGAACTCCCTCACCTCGCGGCCCCTCTCGCCCACCAGGGCGATGACGTTTACCTGGGCCTGGGTGTAACGGGCGATCATCCCCAGCAAGGTGGACTTGCCCACCCCGCTCCCGGAGAAGATGCCCATCCTCTGTCCCTTGCCGCAGGTGAGAAGGCCGTCGATGGCCTTTATCCCCAGGCCCAGGGGCTCCGTGATCCTCCTGCGCTCCAGAGGATGTGGAGGGTCGTTCTCCACCGGGCGCATCTCCAGGCCGGGGGGAAGGGGCCGGTTGTCGGCGGGACGGCCCAAGCCGTCGAGTATCCTTCCCGTGAGTTCCTCCCCCACGGGAACGCAGAGCGGCCTGCCCAGGGCGAGGACCTCGCATCCGGGACCCACCCCGTGTGTCCAGCTCAGGGGCATGAGGAGCACCTTGCCCTCCCGGAATCCCACCACCTCGGCCTCCAGCAGGTCCTGGCCCTCTCGATCCCGTATACGACAAAGCTCCCCCACCGTGCCTCCCGGACCCCTGGCCTCCACGATCAGTCCCACCATCCTCTCCACCCGACCGGTGAAGAGCAGGGGATCGGTTTCCCGAAGCCTCTTCCTGCGGAGGTAAAGTCCCCTCTTGGTTTCCTCGAGGATCTCCTCATCCCGTATCTGCATCGCGCCATCCCGCTCCCAAACCCGGTTCCCGTCCTCAACCATGAGCCCCATCCCCGGACCGGGGCGTCCCCGGACCGGTGACCTCCACTCCCTCCTCCGGGAGAACGGCACCCCTTACCCTTTCCAGCCGTTCCTCCAGGCGGCCGTCTATGGTCCCCGCCGGGGTCTCCACCACGCAACCTCCCGGGAGGATCTCGGCGTCCTCCACCAGCTCCATTCCCTCCACGTCGGTGAACGAGGAGGCGATCTCGCGCACCCGGTCGGCAAGGAGACGCAGATCCCTTGGGTGCATGCGCACCCTCAGGGATCGCCTGTCAGCGGCCCTGGAGATGACCGCCCTCACCATCTCTCCCAGGGAGTCCGCGTTCCCGTCCAGCTTCTGCAGGGCCAGCTTCTCCCCCACCTCGAGGGCCATCTCCGCCACCTCGCGTTCCAGGCCGGCGAGGAGCTCCCGCCTCGCCCTCTCCAGTCCATCCCTCAGGGCGGCCGCCGCCCGGACCAGCTCCGCCGCCTCCCGGCGCGCCTCCTCCCATCCCTCGCGGAAACCCTCCTCGTAACCCCTCCTGGCCCCTTCCTCGCGGGCCCTCTCCCTCTCCGCGTCCAGGATGGCGGTCACCTCCAGGGGGTACCCGTTCTCCAGGCGCGTCCCCGCCTGCTCGCCCAGGGGTGCCGGCACCCGGCACACCCCGGCCAGGCGCACCCGCTTGAAGACCCTGCTCCCCGGTGAGGGCAACCCGCCGCCCTCGAGGAGGGCGTCCAGGCTCTCCCAGGGGTCACTCGATGATCTCATCCTCTCCACCTCGGGCGATGATGATCTCCCCCGCCTCCTCCAGGGCCCGGATCTTGGAGACTATGGATTGCTGCGCCTCCTCCACCTGGCGCAGGCGCACCGGGCCGAGGTACTCGATCTCCTCCTGCAGCATCTCGGCGGCCCTCTCGGACAGGTTCCTGAGTATCTTGTCCCTCACCTCGGGGGCGGTTCCCTTGAGGGCCAGGGCCAGCTCCTTGGTCTCCACGTCCTGGAGGACCTTTTGTATGGAGCGATCGTCCAGAGTGACGATGTCCTCGAAGACGAACATAAGCTTCTTGACCTCTTCCGCCAGTTCCGGGTTCTTCTGGGAAAAGGCCTCGAGGATGGACTTCTCCGTGGAGCGGTCCACGTTGTTGAGAATCTCCGCCAGGGCCTTGACCCCCCCGGAGACGTCTTCCTCGTAGCTTCGCACCACCGCCCCAGCCAGGCTCTTTTCCAGCACCCTCTCGATGCTGTGCAGGACGTCGGGAGCCGTCCGGTCCATGAGGGCCAGGCGCATGGACACGTCTATGGCCATCTCGTCGGGGAGGGTGGAGAGGATCTCCGCGGCCTCCCTGGGCGGCATGTGGGCCAGGATAATTGCGATGGTCTGCGGATGCTCGTTCTGGAGCACCGCAGCCAGCTGGTTCACGTCCACCTCCCTTAAAAAGGAGAGGGGGGCCACCCGGACGGAGGTGCTCAACTTCTCCAGGATGACCTGGGCCTTCTGGGGGCCCAGCGCCCTTTCCAGGAGTTCCTTGGCGAAGGCTATACCCCCCGCCTGCAGCTCCCCGCCTCCCGCGATACGGTCGTAAAAGTTCTCCAGGACGAAATCCCTCTCCTCCTGGCTGACCCGGGTGAGGTTGGCTATGTGCAGGGTGAGGGTCTCGATCTCCTCCTCGCTCAGGTACTGCATGACCTTGGAGGCCACCTCCGGGGCCAGGGAAACCAGGAGGATGGCCGCCTTCCGCTCGCTGTTCATCCCGTGCAGGGTGGAGACGTCCAAGGCCACTTTCCGATCCCTCCTGCGCGAACCTTACCTTCCAGGAACTGGTATTTCTCCCACTCTTCCACGCCCCACGGAGTGTAGTGGGAAAGCAATCTCTCCTCACCTCTCCTTGAGCATGGCCCGGAGCACCTTGGCCACTTCGTCCGGCCTCTGGTTGGCGAACATCTCGATGGAGGCCAGCACGGGGCTCTTGGTTGTCCCGGTGAGCATGGGCCGGGCCTTTTCCACCGCCTCCTCAAGGGCCTGGGAAGCGGTCACGTCGAGCATGGGAAGCTCGGCGAGACGTTTTTTAACCCGCTTCAGCCTGCGCAGGAGGAAGAAGGCGAAAAGCGCGACCAAAAGGACCAGTCCCCCCAGCCGCGCCCACTCCATCAACCGCCTTCCGCCCTCGGCCTTGGCCAGGGCGGCCCGCGCCTCCTCCTGCTGGGCGGTGTCGAAGGGAACCTGTTGCACGGCTATCACGTCCCCCCGGCCCGGGTCGATCCCGGCCGCCGCCGAGAGGGCCTCCTCCAGGGCGGTCACCGTGGCATGATCCACCCCCTGGTCCACCAACACGGCCAGGCTGACGCCGGTGATCTTTCCCGGGGGACTGGTCTTCTCGGTAACCTCCCGGTTGTTCTCGTATTCCGTCTTGGTCTCCCGCTTCTGGTAGGCGGCTCCGGAACTCCCCTGGGTGAGGGACTGGTAATCGGGGATGTTGGAGCCGGTCCCGGGCACCCCGGTAGCGGTTCCAACCCCGTTGTTGTACACCTCCTCGAAGGTCTGCTGGCTCTTGGGAAGGCCTCCCTCCGTGGAAGGTCGATAACTCTCCTCCTGGGTCACGCTCTGGGAGAAGTCCACGGACACGTGGGCCTTGACGATGCCCTTGCCCCTCCCCACCACGCGGTCCACCACCTCCTGGAGGGAGGACTCGAAGTAGCTGCGGTAGGCCTGCAGGGCCTCCAGCTGGGTGGCGGCCTGGGCCATGGAGGACTCGCCCCCCGTGAGGGTGTTCCCCGCCTCGTCCACCACGGCCACGTCCTCGGGACTCAGGCCCATGACCGCCCCGGCCACCAGGTTTCGCACCCCTTCCACCTGTCCCGAGCTGAGCTTCTGACCCGGTTTCAGTTTCACCAGGACCGAGGCGGAGGCCTTCCGGTCGCCGCTGGTAAATATTCCCTCCTCGGGCAGGACGATGTGCACGTCCGCGGCCTCCACCTGCTCGAGGGAGGAGATGGTGCGGGAGAGCTCGCCCTCCAGGGCCCGCTGGTAGTTAACCTTCTGGCTGAACTCACTGGCCCCGAAACCCGTGGAGTCGAAGACCTCGTACCCCACCTTCCCCCCCGAGGGCACCCCTTCCATGGAGAGCTCCAGGCGCAGCTTGTCCACTTGGTCCTGGGGGACCAGGATGGCCGACCCCTCCACGCGGTAATCCACCTTCTGCTCGTCGAGCTTGGCCAGCACCTTGGAGACCTCCTCGCCCTCCAGGCCGGAGAAGAGGACCCGGTAGCGGGGACGCGACGCCCAGCGCGCCGCCATCACCAGCCCCAGGATGAGGATTACCGCGACCAGCAGGGTCCCCACCTTCTGGGCCGTGGTGTAGCGGCCGGATACGCGTCGCAGCCAGTCCAACAGTCCCTGCATCTCCCGCTTCTCACCTCGCTTTTCCGCCCCCCGACGGACCGGGGCCTCGCTTGCCCGCCAGGTCGCCGCGGGGGATTAGACCTGCATGTGCATGATCTCCTGGTAGGCCTCGAGGACCTTGTTGCGCACCTGCACCGCCATCTGGAGGGAGAGGTTGGCCTTCTCCACGGCCAGGATGACACTGTGGATGTCCTCGGCCTGCCCGGTGACCAGCTTGGCAACCATGTCGTCAGCCTGGGCCTGCACCCTCTCCAGCCGGTCCAGGGCCTTCCCCAGCCCTTGGGCGAAATCCACCCCCTCCCCCGCCGCGAAGGCCTTCCCGGCCCGCGCGCCGGTGGAGACGCCGGCGTTCCTTGACGCCTGGTAGGGATAGGTCCCGTACGGGGTGATCTTCATCCTCTCACCTCCCCCCTCAACGGGTCTCCTCCGGTCCTCGCGTCGTACCCCCGACGGCCCTTCACCTGAGGATGTCCAGGGCCCTCGTGAACATGGACTTGGCCGCCTCCAGGGCGGTGGCGTTGGCCTCGTAGGCCCGTGAGGCCACCACCAGGTCCACCATCTCCGTCACCGGGTTGACGTTGGGCATCTCCACGTAGCCGTCCTCCCGGGCGTCCGGGTGGTCGGGCTCGTAGACCAGGCGCGGCGGGCCCTGGTCCTCCACCACCCCCACCACCTTCACCCCCCGACCCGTCTCCCGGCCGTCATCCGCCCCCGTTCCCGCCTCGGCGGAGAAGACCACCTCCCTCCGTCGGTAGGGTCCCCCCTCGGGAGTGCGGGTGGTCTCGGAATTGGCGATGTTGGAGGCGATGACGTCCATCCACATGCGGTGGGCGGTCATGCCCGAGGCGCTGATATTCAAGGCGTTGAAAAGACCCATCTCTTACCTCCCGGTACCGATCCTCCCCGTGCCGATCGCCGGACTTCGCCCACGACATCCCCGGGCAGCGAAGCCCTCGCCGTCCGTGACCTCCCGGCGGAGGACATCACCGGCTTTCCCCGGAACCGCCGCCTCGCCCCCGCGGAGGCACGGCGAACCGGTGCGGTTTCCCGCCCGGAACACGCCGTCGCGAAGCCCGCATCCCTCAACGCTTGCCCTCCGATATCACGTAGCGGTACATGGAAAACCTGGTGCGGAGAACGGATCCAGCCGCCGAGTAGCGGAGGCTGTTCTTCACCATCTCCGCCGTCTCCTGCTCCATGTCCACGTTGTTCCCGTCCTCCCGGGCCTGGGTCATCTCGTCCACCCGAACCTCCGGCTCCAGGTCATCCAGACTCCCCTTGCCCTCCTCCAGGAGCTCCCTCAGCTCGGACTCGAAGGGCACGTAGGAGCGCTTGAAACCCGGGGTGTTGGCGTTGGCGATGTTGTTGGCCGTCACTTCGTGACGCAGCGCGTAGACGTCCATGGCCTTTCCGAGAAGCTGGAAAACCCGGTCGCCGAAAAGATCATATGTCACGGCCACCGCCTCCTTCCTGCACGCGCCGCCCTTCTTCCCCCCAGGGCAGGGGACCCCACTCGTCGTCGAACTCACCGGCCCGCGCCCGCTCCCCGTCGCCCCCCTCCTCCAGCATCTCTCCCGTCCACTGCCGAATCTCCTCCAGGATGCGGGAGTTGATGGTCACCAGGTGCGGAATGAGATCGGCCTCGGTGAGGTGCAGGATACGGAGGGCTTCGCGGTCGAGCTCCATCAGCGCCTTGAAGGGTTCCTCGCTCCTGATAAGCTCCCGGACCATGGTGTCCGCGAGGTTGACGATGGCTGTACCGCGGGGCAGGTTGGCCGACTCCTCCGGCGCGTGGTGGCACCTGAGGATCTCCACGAAGCGAGGGGAGAGGTTCCAGCGGTCGGCGATGAGGGAGCTCACCTCGGCGTGGTTGATGCCCAGGAGCTCGTCCTCCATCTCCACTCCCCTCCTGCCCCCCGCGGCGAGAACCTCCCCGTCCTCCACCGCCTCCACCAGGAAGGGGGAGAGCACCACCTTTCCCACGTCGTGCAACAAGGCCACCAGGCGCATCTCCTCCTGGTGCGGGTAGGAGATGAGGTCGCAGAGCTCCGCCGTGGCCAGGGAGGCGGCCAGGGAGTGGGCCCAAAGCCCGCCCTCCTCCAGCCCGTACCCCAGGAGGTTCACGTTCAGGAGGTCATAGGTGGTGATGTTCATGACTATGCGCCGGACGGCCCGTATGCCGATCATGGACACGGCCATGCCCAGGGATTCCACCCGCCGCGGCAGGCCGTAGTAGGCGGAGTTGGCCACCCTCAGGACGCGGGCGGCCAGGGAGGCGTCGGAGGCCAGGGTCTCCGCCACCTCCTGGAAGGAATAATCCTCCCCCGAGGTGAGGCACAAAAGCTTCAGGACCACGGCGTTCAGAGCCGGCATCCTCTCGATGCGTTCCCGTATCCTTTCCTGCAGGGATTCCGCGCCGTCCAAGGCGGCCTCCTTTCCCAGCGTTTGCCCGGTCGTAGCCTCTCCATCCCGGCCGCGACCCCGCCGCGCGGTCCGATAAACGAGGGAAGGACAACCCGGGGGCTGTCCTTCCCTGAACCTTCCTCGGATTCCCTTCCCTCCCCCTTCGGGTGGAGGAGAGTCCCCTTGCGTCCCTCGACATCCCGGGGAGAGAGGCGGTTGTTTTTCTTCGCCACGGGTCCTCCGCGGCGCGGAGGACCTCACACGTCGCTATCCACCGCCCTGCCCGACCCTCCCGGCAAGGGAGGGGAGTAGGCGGCCACCGCCCTTCTCCCCCGCCTTAGCCTCGACACCTCCGCGCCTATCTCCTCCATGCGGGCCCGCAGGAGGGAAGCGTTCTCCTCGCACCTGCGGGCCGCCCACTTGAGGACCTCCGCGGCCCGGCGGGGTTCCTCCGTCCTCAACGCTTCCAGGAGCTCGTCCAGGAGTTCCTCCACCCCGGAAAGCGACCTGGAAATACCTTCCACGTCGGAGCTCAAGATGGCCTTCCTCTCCTTCTCGAAGGCCCTCTCCAGTTCCTCCACCACCGCAGGGTATTCCCTTGTCCTCACCCCTACATCCCCCTAAAGGACGATGGACATCCCCTCCGTTGAGCCGGTTATCCCGGGGTCGCCCCCTTCACCTCGCCGCCTGCCCGAAAGCGGGCGCCGGGGGCCTCGCTCCGGGAACTCGGGGCGCCGGGCCGCGGAATTACCTTCCCCTTCCCGAACCCGCCCTCCAAGAGTGCGGCCGAGGGACGAGGCCCTGGAGCGCCGCGCGCTTTCCCGGTCGCTGCCGTGATCAGGAAACCGCCTCACTCGAGGGGAGGAGCCCTCAAAGCACGGCGCTCCTTTCCTCCCTCCTGGCCTCCGACCGCAGCTTCTTCTCCGCCTCCACCCAGGCCTCCCGCAGGGAGGAAAGGTGGCCGCGCACCTCCTCCAGGGGCCCCGGGTCCCTCCTTACCTGGGCCTGCACCAGCCGGTAGCCCAGGTACTCGTAGATCCGGAAAAGGTCCACGGCGATGCGGCCACCCTTCTCCATGTCCAGGCACCCCATGAGCTCATAGACCACGTCCTGGGCCCGGCGGACGAGGCCTTGGGCCGTTTCCCAGTTCCCGGCACGGGCGGCCTTCTCCGCCTGGTCCAGGAAGGACACGGCGCCTTCGTAGAGCATAACGATAAGGCCCATGGGGGTGGCCGTCTGCGCCTGGTTGGCCCGGTACGCGTCGGCCGCTTTGCCGCTGTTGAGCCTCGTTATCCTTGCGTCGTACATCGCTCACCCCTTACCAAAGAACTCCTGAAACCCTTCCGGCCGCAAGGCCTGCCACGCGGCGACCCCGCATGTGGCTGCCTTCTCTTCCCGACTGCCTGCCGCCTCACGAGCCAGCACCACCACTCCAGTTCCGGTTCAGGGACTGGATCTGGTTGGTCAGCCACTGGCTCTGGGTCTGCATGCGGGCCAGCAGCGTTTCCATGGCGGTGAACTGGGCGATGAGCCGGGCCTCGGTGGCCTTAACGCGTTCCTCCATCCTCTCTACCTGGGAGGCCAGGTCCCTTGAGTTCTCCTGTAGCAATGCCGTCAACCCGTCGAGCACCCCTCCCTGTGAGGTCACCTGTGCGAGATATTCCTCGAGGAGCTTCACCACCCCTGTGGCGTTCTCCTCCTTCACGATGTAGTCCTCTCCCGCCCGCAGGGCGCCCGCCCTCAGGGTCACCCCGGGGATGAGGGTGTCGTTGGTGCCATAAGCGGAGATGATTCCGGTCCCCACCAGCTCCTCCATGCCGCCGGCCGGGGTGAAGTAGGCGGTGAGGTTTCCCTCCGCGTCGGAGACTATGCGATAGGTCCCCGCCCTGCTTTCCTGGGAAGGCCGGCCGGAAGCGGAGATAATGCTCCCTGTACCTCCAGGTTCCAGCGTCACCTGGCCCGCGTAGTGGCCCAGGATGCGGAAGACCCTATCCGGGTTGTCCCGCAGGGCGGCGGAGAGCCTCTCCTCGTCCACCCGGAGCTGGCCACCCTTCACCTCCTCCACCGAGGTTCCCACGCTTCCCAGGGAGATGCCGATATCCATGAGGGTGCGGGGACTCCCCTCCAACCCCTCGGGCACCCACGAGGGGAGAGAGCGCAGCCGGTTGAGGATGTCCCGGGCCTGGGAGACCCCGGCCAGCAGCCCAGCCTGCTTTTGTTCTGCGTCGTACCTTAGGTATTCGGATATCTTGGCAACGTTCTGGTTGTAGGAATCGATGAAATCCTTTACTTTCTGCACGGCGGCGTCCACGTCGCTCACCACGGTGAGCACGGTGGGCACGAGGTTCCCGAGCTCGTCACTCTTGCTGACCTCCCTCAACGTCAAGGTGAGGCCGGGTATCACCCCGATGACCGTGTTGGACGCCGAATGGATGGGGAGGCCATCGTTGTAGCCCTCCACGACCAGCGAGGCAGCCTGCCCCAGGGCCTGCGAAGCGACGTCGGCCACTCCCAGGCCCTCCAGGATGTTCCCCGCCACGTCCACCAATTCGAGGGATACCGGGCCGGTGAACGTGGAGATGAAGGTCACCCGGTCGGTAAGAGGGTCATAGGTGGCTCGAACCCCCGCCCCTGCGGAGTTGATGCGGGAGAGCAGCCCCGAGAGGGTGTC
Source organism: Actinomycetota bacterium (assembly GCA_030019255.1). Lineage (NCBI taxonomy): Bacteria > Bacillati > Actinomycetota > Actinomycetota bacterium. Next base: position 28,723 of record JASEFK010000017.1, on the reverse strand, counting down.
GGAATACTTGTCGTAATAGACCACCTTGCCGTTGAGGGATACCGCACCCTTCGCCTCGCCTCCCAGGCTGGTTGTAAGACGCAGGACCTCCGGGCCGGCGGTGAATTCCAGGGTGCGAGACTCCGAAGCCTCGTTCACGAGATCGGTCACCGCCAGGCGGTACCTCCCGCTCTCGTCCCGGAGGAGGGACACGCGCACCGATCCCGCCTCCCCCAGGGCGGCGTTCATCTTGCTCTCCAGGTCGGCGGCCACCGCCGAGAGCTCGGTAACCCCCGCCTGCACGGACTCCAGGGCGGCAGTCTCGTAGTTCACGCCCCTGTAGGTGAAGCTCACCGTCTCCGTGCCCTCCAGGTCAAAGCCCGCCTTTCCGTCCCCCGAGGATAGAAAGCCGGAGAGCCAGCCGTCCCGGAGGTGAGCGGAGAACCCCGCCTGGTAGAGGAAGCGGGAGGTGGAAAGCCTGCCCAGGGGCACCTGTCCCGTGGCCGCCAGCCCCGCTTCGGCCCCGCCGGCGGCCAGGAGGGACTGCAGGCCCGCGGTCTCCGTCCCGGAAAGCCCGGTAAGAACAACCTCCCCGCCCCCGGAGCGATCCACGACCACCAGTCTCCCGTTGCCGGATCCTGAGGGATCGTCCACCGCCACCGATATTCGGCCCTCCTCCCCCAGGGCGCGGTTCATGGCCGCCTCCAGGCGGGAGGCCAGCTCCTCGAGGGTGGTGACGCCGGCCTGGGCGGAGCCCAGGTCCCCGGCGTCGGTCACGTAGTCGTTCCCGCCGTAGGTGAAGGCCACGGTCACGTCGCTGGAAAGGTCTCCCGCCAGGGTACCCTCCACGGGGCCCTCGGCCACGCCCCCCACCCAGGCGGAGGTGGCAGCGGAACCGTAAAGACCGGCCAGGCTCAGGAAATCGCTGGTGTCCGAGGCGCCGCCCAGGACCAGGCGGTCCCCGGTGGTATAGACACCGAGGAGGTTGAGCCGCCCCCCGGCGTCGGTGATGAGCACCGCCCGCGCCCCGCTCCCGGAGGCGTTCACCCTCTCAACCACCGAGTTATCCCCGGAGGCCAGGGTGGTCTCGGCGTCCACGTACACACGGGACCCGTTGACGGTGAAATATCCAACCGACGGAGCGGTGGGAAGGGTCTGGGCAAGGGGCAGGGTCTCGTCCACCGCCATCCCCAGGGGCGCGGAGGCGGAGGCAGTGGTGGGGGTGGCCAGTGAGAGCACGGTGACTCGATAGGTGCCGGGAAGGGCCTCCGCGGAGGCGGTCGCGGTCAGGGAGGACCCAGATACCTCCACCCTCCGGGCGAGGAGGCTGGAGGGCAGCCCGAGGGTGAAGGCCCGAGTCTTGAGCTCCAGAAGGCGGGCGTTGATCTCGTTCAGGGCTGATACCTGCGCAGCGATCCTCTGCTGCCTTTGCTGGAGCAGGGTGACCGGCCTCCTCTCCAGGGCCAGGAGGGAATCGATGATGCCCCTCCAGTCGACCCCGCTGGAAAGACCGGAAACCCCTCCTATCGAGCTCAGATAATAACTCATGGGCCTTCACCCCCGGTAATATTCGATTATCGCCTCGAGCGCCCGTGCCTCCGCGTACCCGTCTTGGGACCGCGTCTCCTCCTCAGAAGACCCGGTCCAGGTTCACCCCCCTGGCTTCCCCCTGCAGGCGGTCCAGGCGGGAGAGGAAGCTGGCCACCATGTCTAGGTAGCTCTCCCGGGGGACCTCGGTGAGGGTCTCCCCCGTCTGGGCGTCGGTGATGCGGATGATCACCCGGTTGGTTGCCTCGTGGACCTGGAGCTTGACCTCCCGGGGATGCCGCTGCACCAGGCGGGAGAGGAGGCTCTGCGTCAGCGCCTCGGCGCCGCCGGGGCGTCCCCGTTCCGCGGCCCTGGATGCCGCGAGGGGGGTCTCCTCGGACGAGACCTGGGCGCGGTCCGAGGTACTCTCCTCACGCGGCCTTTCCGCGGGCCGGGTCCCCTGGAAGAAGGAGGCGTAGGCGGCTCCTACCTTTCCGACGTCCATGTCCATCACCTTCCATCCCTGGCCCTGGCCGGCGGGGCCGCCCCTCCGGCGGACGCGCCGTGGAGGGGCGGCATCCTACCGAGTGCGAGATAGGGCGGGGGCCGGGGCCCCCGCCCGGTCCTCCCGGATTAACGCAGCAACTGCAGCACGGTCTGGGGCACCGCGTTGGCCTGGGCCAGCATGGCCGTGCCGGCCTGGATCATGATCTGCTGGCGGGTGAAGTTGACCATCTCCGCGGCCATGTCCACGTCGCGGATGCGGGACTCGGAGGCGGAGATGTTCTCCACCGCCACGCCCAGGTTGGCGATGGTGTGCTCCAGGCGGTTCTGAACGGCCCCCAGGTTGGACCTCTGCTCGGAGACTTGGTTTATCGCTGAATCCAGGGACTCGATGGCGGCTTCCGCCCCGCTTATGGAGCTCACGTCGAGGGAATCAATTCCCAGTGCCGATGCCCTCATGTCCCCCACGCTCACGGTGATGGTCTCATCCTTGTAGGCCCCGATATGCAGGCTCATGGCCCCTGCGGTCACGTCGAAAGCGCCGTTTCCGCTGGCGATGTCAGCGGTGAGGGCGGAGTTGATGGTTACCGCCACGGAGAAACTGGAGAAGGTAACCACCGAGGTCTCGAACTCGCCGCTCGGAACCGTTACTCTAAGGGTCTCGGAATTGGTTCCATCGGACAAGGTAAGCTCGTTGCTGCTGGCGACGAAAGAAAGGTAGTATGTACCGGCGGCGGCTCCGAGGGATTCTATGTTACTGATACCGTACTGAGGGTTGAGGCTGGATCCCGACACGGTGATACTCGATCCCAGGCCTCCATTGAGCAGGGCCTCACCGTTGAACTTGGTGGAATTGGCGATCCTGGTGACCTCGTTAATGAGATTCGACACCTCCGACTGTATCGCTTGGCGGTCGGCATCCGTCAGGGTTCCGTTGGCCGCCTGCACCGCCAGCTCTCGCATCCTCTGTAGGATGGCGTGGGTCTCCTGCAGGGCGCCCTCCGCCGTCTGGATGAGGGAGATGCCGTCCTGGGCGTTGCGCACCGCCTGCTGCAGGCCCCGCACCTGGCTGCGCAGCTTCTCGCTGATGGACAGCCCGGCGGCGTCGTCGGCGGCGCGGTTGATGCGCAGGCCCGAGGACAGGCGCTCCAGCGACTTGGACAGCAGGCTGTCGGTGAGGGTCAGGTTGCGGTGGGCGTTGTACGCCGCGATGTTCTGGTTGATCCTGAGTGCCATCTTCGATCATCCTCCTTGACGAGTTTTCCCGGGTCCTCGCGGACCCAACGGCTTCCTGCCTGCTCCCGGCCTGTTGTCCGCGGGGCCGGCCGGCTCCGCCCCTCCCTGGGCATCCTTAAGGTCCCCTCTCCATGGCATCACCGTCCTTCCTTGAACCTCCAAGAGCTTCCCTGCTTTTACCCTAATCTCGCCCCGCCGGGCGCCTCCGCCCATCCCCCCGAAGGCGGATGGGAAGTCGGTCAAGAGGTGGATTGCTCCCTACCCACCACGGACGCGGAGCGCATCCTCCCCAGCTGGTTGAGAAGCTCCCCTAGCTCCCTCTGCACCTCGGCTGAGACGGGGGGGAGTATGGTCAGCCAGAGGAAAACGGCGTTCTCCAGCAGCCCCAGCTGCCTGTCGGTGAGCTCCATCCTTCCCTCCTTGGTCAACGGGCATCCCTCCTTGGTCAATCCGGGAAGGCTCCCTTCCCGCTCGCCTTCATCTTCGGACGTCCGGCCCTTTCCTCCATCCACCGATTGTCGGGGCGGCAGGCGACGCAGGGTGGATTGAGGGAAGGGGCCGCGGTATCGCCGGCCGTGTCAAACCAAGCGGGTCCATGCCGCCCGGCGCCCGCCACCCCCGGGGAAGGCACCAGGAGAGGCCCATCGAGGCCCGCGACCTCGACTACCCGGGTTGAAGTCTCGCCTCGGCCACGACGGTTACACACGTGGAGGGGACACCGTGGACCAATGACCTCGAGCCGTCGGCGTCGCCTTCACGTCAATCCCCCCAAAGGGGGACTTCATAGCCGCCGTTGGGTTATTGCGCCGCCGCTCCACGGGTGATGGAATGGCACTCGGCGGCGCGGGGAGGATCCAACCGTCCCGCCCCGCGCCCGCCAAGGTCATAGACCAGGGGTCGCGCGCGGCGGAGCAGGCCTGGAGGGAGGGATGGGCATGAGGGTGCTTTTCTACTGCGCCAACCTGTCGGGGAGCGGGCATTACCGGTGCGTTTACCCGGCGCGTGCCCTGCGCCGCCGGGGCCACCGAGCCGACTGGCGGGTAGGGGTGAGCCTCAACCCGGAGACCTACGATCCCGTGGACACCTCCTACGACGTCTACGTTATCCAGATGGCCCAGCACAAGGGCGTGCTCACCCTCCTGCGGAGGCTGGCCGCGCTGGGGAAGGTGGGCCTGGTGGAGGTGGACGACCACGTGCGGGCCACCCCCTTCTACAACCCGGCCTTTCGGGCCTTTCGAGGCCGGGACGGCAAGGCTCGCGCCTTGGAGGAGTGCGCCCGGGCGGCGGACGGGGTGACCGTGTCCACCCCGGAGCTCGCGGAGCTGTTCACCCCCCTGAACCCCAACACCTTTCCCCTCCCCAACTGCATCGACCTGGGGGACCCGGCGTGGAACCCGCGGCCGGAGAAGGAGGCGGGAAGGGTGGTGGTGGGCTGGGCCGGTTCCCCCACCCACCTGGAGGATTTCCGCCCCCTGGTCCCGGTCCTCGAGGCCCTGTGCCGCCGCTACCCGCAGGTCAAGGTGGCCGTGGGGGGACCCAAGGAGGTCTTCGCCCTCCTTGACCAGGTACCGGAAGAACAGAAGGAATACCTCCCCCCGGTGCCCTTCGAGGAGTACCCTGGGATGCTGGCCCGCTTCGACGTGGGGCTGGTGCCCCTGGCGGACAACTCCTTCAATCGCTGCAAGAGCGATCTCAAGGGCCTGGAGTACTCCGCCCTGGGCATCCCCTTCGTGGCCAGTCCCCTGCCCGCCTACCGGCGCCTGGTGGAGGAAGGCGAGAACGGCTTCCTCTGCTCCCACCGCAGGGAGTGGTTCGGTCGCCTGAGCGTGCTGGTGGAGAAGGAGGACCTGCGCCGCAGGATGGGGCGGCGGGCCAGGGAGATAGTGGAGAGGCGCATGTCCGACCATTACGCTCCCCTCTGGGAGGGGATACTGGAGACGCTCATCCTGAGACGCCGCCTGCTCTCCGCCGTGGAAGCGATTTCCTCCCCCAACTGAGGGACGCGCCGGCCCGGGAGAGAGGTCCGAGCGGTGAGGAAATACTTCATTCCCCACGAGAAATTCAGGGAGGCGTTGCTCAAAGGGCGCCCCGCCGGGCTCAGGGACCTGGAGGAGGCCCTGCGCCGTGGCACCCTGGTGGAGCTGCGCTGTCCCCTCTGCGGAGAGCTGCACCTCTCCGAGCTGCGCTTCCTCTCCCCCCTCAGTCCCTGTCCCCGCTGCGCAAGTCGTCCTTCCCCCGCCGAGGACACGGGCGACGATCCCGGCGCCGGGCCACGGGAAGGGGACACCCGGGTGACCGTGCTGGTCCCCGTCCTCCGGGGACATCCCCTCCTTCACCTGTGCCTGGGAGCAATTCTCCGGAGCCTGGGGAAGGAGGGGGAGCTGATGGTTTCCCTGGCCAAACCCGGTTCGGTTCCCGGTCGATACCTGGAAAACATTCCTTGTCGTAAACTGGAGAACCCGGGGGGCACGGGCCTCCCGGCAGCCGTGAACCAGGCTCTTCTGGAGGCGCGGGGCGATTACCTGGCCGTGGTGCGGGAGGACGTCCTGGTGCGCCCGGACTGGCTGCGCCACCTTCTATCGGCCCTGGAAAGCGATCCCGGGGCGTTGGCGGCCTCCGCGCTGATCCTGGACATGGATGGTAATATTTGCCATGCCGGCTACCGCCCGTCGCGCACCCCGGACGGCAAACCCCTGCTCCTACCACTGCGCAAGGGCGAAAGGCCCTCCTCCGTGGAAGGAACGGATGAAGTGCCAGCCCTGGCCCTTTACTGCGCCCTCCTGCGCCGTCGCCCGGCCTTGGAGACGGGCTTCTTGGACGAGGAGGGCTACCTCCCTCCCGGCACCTACGGGGACGTGGACTGGACCCTGAGGGCCCGCTTATACGGATTTCGCTTCCTGGTGGTTCACGCATCACAGGCCCTCCGCCTGGGATCGATGTCCGCGGCGGAGTCCCCCGTCCACGACGAATCCTCCCTCCGGAACCTGGACTTCCTGCTTCAACGCTGGTCGCACGCGGAAGGTGCGTTTCCGCTGTCCATCGCCGAAGAAGCTTCCCCGCCAAGCAGCCAGGTCTCGCGGTCCGGCGTCCACGCGCAAAGTTCCCGGTAAGTGACCTCTTCAGCCCGTTTCCGCCCCTGGGGCGCCGGTCTCGAAGAGGTTGATCCCCATGTGCACCAGGTTGGCCAAGAGCTCCAGCCCACGGTGCTCCGCGGCCAGGTCCCTTATCCTCCTCGCCCTGGCCCTCCAGGCCTCCGAGACGGCGATTTCCTCTCCCTCGCCGACGAGGATTCCCGACTCTACCATCTCCTCCAGGATGCACGCCAAGTCCCCACCCCCGTAGACCATGCTCTCGTCCAATCGGTGTCGGGCAATGCGTCCCCGGGAGGATATGACCAGGAGGGCCTCCAGCTTGGGGAGGTGATCCACGTCCCGGCCCACGAGGTCCAGGAACTCGCGCGCCCGCCCGTAGCCGGCTAGCTCCCTCGCCCGGGACGGGCGGTCGCGTTCCTCGAGGAGAAATCGCAGCACCAGCTTGAGCAGATCGATCTTGATGGGCTTGAAAAGGTAGGCATCGGCGCCGCGGTAGAGGGCTTCGTACATGGAGAATTCGTCGGTCGCCGCCGTCACGCAGATCACCGGAACTTCCCGGAGGCCGCTTTTATCCTTGAGGATTTCCAGGATGCCCATGCCGCCCAGGATGGGCATGCGTAGGTCCAGGAGGACAGCGTGGGGGAAGGTCCGGTAAAGAAGGTCCAGGCCCATGGTGCCCTTGGCCGCCTCCACCACCTCGTAGCCCTCCATGGAAAGGACGGTACGGATCATGGTGGAGACATCGGGGTCGTCCTCGATACACACTATCCTTTTCCCGTGGCCCGTGTCCTTGTCTTCCAAGTTCTACCTCCTAAGCAGGCCGGGCTCACGCTCCCGCTGACCTCGAGGAGGGCTTAGACTCTCCCCTAATGCAGCCTCTGCCCTCGCCGGACCGGAACCGGTAACCTCCCGGCCCCGAGGATAAACTCAACTTCCTCCAGTTCCCTTTTCCACCCTTAAACTGTTTTCCAAGCCACTGGAATATCATGGGCGTTCGCCTCTTCCGCTCGGCCCCTCCCCGTTCCCGATCCACCGCCGTCCGCGACGTCTACCCGGCGGTCAACCCCCTCCCGGCAAGTGCCTTTCGCCCAGCAGGCGATCCATCTCGCGGGTGGCCTCGGGAGTGGCCGAGGCGGCCTCTACGTTGGCGCGCGTTATCTCCTCGTATATCTCCCTGCGGTGCACGGAAACCTCCCGGGGGGCCTTAATACCCAGGCGCACCCGGTCGCCCTTGATCTCCAGGATGAAGACCTCTATGTCGTCCCCGATGACCACGCTCTCCATTATCTTGCGCGTGAGAACCAGCATCCCTGCCCGCCTTCTCCTCTACCCTTCCGAACCTACGTCTCCGGCTTCCGGCCTCCTCTTCCCTCCTCGCTCCGGGCCGCCGACCCGCGCCCGCTGCGCCGTCCCGCTCCTGCAGCCAAGCCATAAGCCCACGGGGCGGAGGAAGCCGCAACGGTCAATCCCGCGGTTCTCGCCGCTCCCCCTCCGCCTCCTCCCCCTCTGGGAAGACCGGTTGCCTTATGGGATACTCCGGGTTGGAGACCACCACCTGCCTGGCCCGGCGGTTGTTCAGGTTGACCACCACCGGGCCCCTCAGGTTCACGGTCATCCGCCGCGGATCGGCCGGAACGGTGACCAGGCAGAAGAGGGAGAAGTTGTAGGGCTCCCGGAGCTCCAGCGCCTCCACGTCCTCGTCCGGGACCTCGGGCGAATAATCCGGGAAGAAGGCCCACGGGTCCACCACCAGGAAAGCCACCGCGGGGTCCTCGAGGGACTGCAGCCACATGAAGACGCCCTTGCGGTGGTCGATGAGCACGTAGCGATGTAGGTCGGAAAAGCCGAGAAGTCCCTCCGGGAACTCCAGCACCTGGTCGGGCCGGTACCGGATCCAGCCCAGCTTCTCGCTGTGGAAGCTCTCCAGCTCCCCTCTCTCCCGGGTTTCCTCGCTTTCCCGCACCGTCGCACCTCCAAGTCCGGTTCTTTCCTAATATATTCCTTTCCGCCTCCCCGTCAACCGGGCCTCGCTTCCCTTCCAGTCGACCCTGGCCCCCCTTCCGCCCGCCGGGACGCCGCGCCCCACCCCGGCCACGGTTTCTATTTCAGGTAATCCATGAGGGTGGGCATGATGGCCTTGGCGCAGGCGGCCAGGGAGGCCTGGTAGGCGGTCTGCTTGAACTGGAAATCCATGGCCGCCTCGGCCAGGTCAGCGTCCTCGGCCAGGGAGAGTAACTCCTTGTGCTTCACCACCAGCCCGGAGATGACCTCCTCCATCTTCTCCAGGCGGTTATAGACGGCACCCACCGTGCCCAGCTTCTCCGTCACCCGGTCCAGGGCGGCGTCCAGGTCGGCCAAGAGTCCCCCTCCCACTTGCCGGATATCTCCCGAGCGGATGGCGGCCGCGAGGTCCGAGAGGAGCTTGAACAGGCTGTGCCCCCCGCTCCCCAGGTCCAGGAAGACCTCCTCCCCGGTGAGGTTGAAAACCAGGGGAGTTCCTTCCCCTATGTTCACCTTCATGTGAGCCGCGTTTCCCTGGTAGGCGACGTCGTCCCCGGACCGCACGAAGGGAACCTCCCCGGTCCGGGTCCCGGAAAAGACGTAACGCCCGAAATAGCGCTCCTGGGTGAGCATGAAGATGTGCTCGTTGAACTCCTCCACGCGCTGGGCGATGTTCTCCCGGTCGGAGTCGGAGAGGGTCCCGTTGGCCGCCTGCACGGCCAGGGTGCGCACCTCGATGAGGGAATCGGAGACCGCGCGCAAGGCGTATTCCGTCGTCGCCACCCAGGCCTTCACCTCGCCGATGTTGCGGGTGAACTGGTCCAGGACCGCCAGCTGGGCCCTGGAGCTGATCGCCCGGTGGGCGGCCGTGGGGTCGTCGGAGGGCCGGTTGACCCGCTTTCCTGTGGAAAGTTTTTCCTGGGCCCGCATGAGGTTCTCCAGGCTCCTCTGCAGGTCGGCCAGCACCATCTGGTTGGCCATCCGGTTGGTCACCCTCATCGTCACCATCTCCCCGCTTCTCTCGCGAAGGCTGCTCCATCGCCCGAAGGCTCGCCCCTCCCCGCCTCGTGCCTCTCCGCGCGCCGCCACCGCGAAGCGCGTGGGCCGACTCCCCGCGCGTCTCCTCTGCGCGGACCGTGAAGTCCTCCCTCTCGTCTTTTCATCACTCCCTCGGTTCGCCCGGCGCCCGGAGCGACCTTTCGCCCGCCAGTAACCCCTCGCTCCGTCCGTTATCTGGTAATTGTTACCATTATCCCCGCCGCTTCCCCTTCCCTCGCCGCGAGGGCCTTGCCACCCGTTCCCGTCCCCGGCACGCCTCCCTTCCCGCTTACCTCCCCACGATGCCCATTCCCTGGATGAGGGTGGCGATGGCGTCGTCCATGGCCGTCACCGCGCGCGCCGCCGCCTGGTAGGCGTGGAGGGCCTCCTGCAGGCGCACCATCTCCTCGTCCAGGTTCACCCCGCTCACCGATTCCCGCCATTTCTCCACCTGCGAGGTGAGGATCTTGGTGTTCTCCAGGTCGGCGTACATGGCCCGGGCGTCGGTGCCCACCCTGGCCACCACGCCCCGGTAATAATCCATGAAGGTATATTCACCGAACATGGTCCTCTCGTCCCGCAGGGAGGCGATGCGACGGGCGTTCTCCGCGTCCCCGGGCCCCGTCCCCAGGGAGGCGGCGATGCCCGACGGGTCCTCCAGCAAGGCGGGATTGACCCTGATTTCCTCCAGGGTGCTCCCCAGGAAAAAGTCCTGGAACGGGGTGCCGGCCACGGCGTTGCCCGCAAGGTCGTATCCCTCGGAATGCAGCTGGTTCACCCTTTGGGCCAGGGTCTCCGTCAGCCGGTTCAGCTCCTCCCTCAGGCCCGGAAGGTACTCGTCCCGCATCTCGTACACCGCGTAGAGGGAGCCTCCCCGCACCTCCAGGGGCCGTCCGTCGGTCTCCCAGGTCAGCCGGTGATAACCCGAGGCCTCCTCCTCCGCCGCCACCCGGTAGACGGCATCCCCGCGCACCAGCGCCCGGTTGCCCATGTACACGTCGACCTCCCCGTTCTCCTGCTGCACCACGTGCACGAAAACCAGTTTCTGGAGCTCGGAGAGGAGACGGTCCCTCTCGTCCAGCAGGTCGTTGGGATTCACCCCGCTTCCCGCCATCCGGCGAATCTTGCCATTGATGTCCGCCAGGTAGGAGGCGTGATGGTTGATGGAGGCAACCGAACTGACAAGCTCGAAGTCCAGGTTGCCCTGCAGCGCCCGTATCTCTGCTCCCAGCCGATTGAAGGCCCCCGCCAGCGCCTCCCCCTGGTAGATGAGACTCCGTCGCACGGCCAGGCTCTCCGGGTTCAGAGTGAGCTCCTCCCAGCCGCTGAAGAAGGCGGCCAGGGCGCTGCCCAGCCCCTGCTCGCCGGGTTCGCCGAATATCCCTTCCACCTGGGAGATGACGTCCGCCATCTGCTGCTTCTCCTGCAGGAGGCCCATCTGCTCGCGCAGCTGGTAGTCGATAAAGGCATCGGCCACCCGCACGATCTTTTTCGCCTCCACCCCCGTCCCCTGCTGATGGCGGACGTGGAAGTAGAGGGAGGTCTCCAAGGGATAGGGCGGGGAGGCGGTGAGCTCCACCCTCTGCCGGGTGTAGCCGGCGGTGGAGGCGTTGGCGATGTTGTGGCTGATGGTCTCCATCACCTTGCGCTGGGTCCGCAGGCCGGAAAAGGCTATCTGCAGGCCGAAGAACGTGGAACTCATCTCGTCACCTCCACCGCGGTCCCGTGGGACCCGCCGGCGCGGCGCGTCCCTTCTTCCCCACCGCGGAAGCACGCCTCCCCGGTCTCATCACGTGCTGTACAAGGTCCTTTTTTCCCATCCCCGCGTCCACCTCCGGGCGCCGCTGCAGTCGTAGGGAACCCATCCTCCCGAGGCCTCGGCGACGACGGAGAGGTAACGCTCCATCCCCGCACCCAGGAGGAAGAAGAGCTTCTCGTTGGCCGCCTGCCTTTGCAGGACCTCCGCCGCCAGCCTGCCCACGTGCTCCAACCGCGAGGTCACGGGCCCATCCTCTCCGCGGTCCAGGAGACGCGCCAGGGCGGGCATGTCGATACCTTCCGGAAAACCGGCGAGGCAGTTCTTCATCCTCGTCCCGAGGGCTTCCAGTTCCCCGGTTACGGCGTCCAGCTCACCGCACAATCGCGAGGTTCTCCCCTGCTCGCCCGCCGCCTCCCGGAGGCTCTCCGCCAGGAGGCGGGCCTCCTGGAGAAGCGCAATCAGTTTCTCCAGCAGGGATTCCACCTCTCCGCGCACCTCCTCCGCCCGGGGATACAGGGCTCCCCTCGCGGCGGTCCACCCCGCCATGCGCACTTCCCCTTTCCGGAAACCCTCCACGCCGGCGGCATGCCCCCGCGTGAAGGGCAAACCGGAAAGGCGCGCCCTCGCTTTCTCCTCACTCATGGGCGTCCTCCCTCCGCGCCTTGATGGTGCGCAGCGAGTACATGCCCTCCCGGGTCCTGGACTCGCGGTAGAGCTCGCGGGCCATCTTGCGTACCTTGGCCTCGCAGGCCGGACAACGCTTCCCGGCGGAGATCTCCTTGCCGCACATCTCGCAGGTTAGCGTCACCCGCTCCTTGGAGCGCAGGACCAGCCGTCCTTCCCTCACGAACTTCTCCAAAGTCTCCACGGGAATGTCCAAGCGTTGCACCAGCTCCATCATCCCCAGGCCGGGATGGCGATAGAGTTCCTCCTTGGCCCTTTTCAGCATGGCCTCTTCCTCCTCCCGGCATTCCTCGCAAAGGCGACTGGACAGGGAAGAAAACAGCTTTCCGCACTTCTCGCAGTTGATCATGCGCATTTCCGCTCACCACCCGCCTACCCGTCCCCAGGCGTTTTCCCCTCCTCACCGGCAATACCTACCAGGCCACGGTAGAGGGCCTCCCCCAGCCCTAAGACGCCCCGCGCGGCGAGGAATTCGGCCAGGGCGCTCAAGGCGTCCGAGGCATACAATTCCGCCCCCATCGCGCCCGGCGAGCCTCCCGACTCCCCCTCGCCGAAGAGGGGCGACGGGGACCCCAGTATCCGCTCCAGGCCGGACGCGGAGAGGATCTCCCGGATGAAGAGGGCCTCGAAGCGCGAACAGGCCCTCCGCAGGTCCCGGTCCCCGTTGTTCCTTCCCGTCTCTGCGATACTCGAGTTCGTGCCGGGCACGGAGGCGACCCCATAAACCCACGGCCAGATGGCGTTCATCGACGACCTACCCTCCCCCTCGTGATTTCCCGTCCCCGGCGGGGGCGGGAAGAGCCTTGCATTCCGTTCCCCGGCTCCATATCCCGTCGCGGTCCGCTATTTCCAGGCTTTTTCCCATCCCGCTCGCCATGCCGTCCCGCCTCAACCTCTCACTATCCTGTTCGCCGCGTCCAGGGCTTCGTCGCAGGCCTGCAGCATCCTGGAGTTGAGCTGGTAGGCCCGCAGGGCGGTAATCATGCGCACCATCTCGTCCGCCACGTCCACGTTGGACCTCTCCAGGCAGCCCTGGCGCAGGAGCCCCAGCCCCCCTTCGCCGGGCAGGTCGGCCACCGGTTCCCCCGAGGCGGCGGTGGCCACGAAGATGCCGTCTCCCCTGGCCTCCAGTCCCTGGGGATTGGGAAAGCGCGCCAGGATGATGCGACCGATTTCCTCCTCCCCTCCCCCGGGGACGGGGACCCTCACCGCGCCCCTCTCGTCCACCACCAGCTCCGTGACCCCCGGGTCCAGGCGCAGGGGGGGCTCCAGGAAGTACCGTCCGTTCAGGGTGAGCCGTCCCTCCGCGTCCAAGCCCAGGACGCCCGCCCGCATGAAGCCCAGGCTCCCGTCCTCCAAGTGGACCAAAAAAAAGCCCTCTCCCTCCACGCACAGATGGTGGGGGTTGTCCGTGCGTTCCACGATCCCCTGCCGGAAGTCCCTGCTCACTTCCCCCGGCCTGGTCCCCAGGCCTATCCGGTCCACCGGCTCGGGGCTGGTCCCGCCGGGGGGAGCCACGAGGTCCGAGAAGCGGGGAAGGGAACGCTTGAAGCCCGGCGTGTTCACGTTGGCCAGGTTGTTCGCGGTGACGTCCATCATCAACTGGTGAGCCAACAAGCCGGAAGCGGCGTTTCTCAAGGCCGGTAACATGTTCCTCGCCTCCCCTTCCTCCTTGCCTACCGCCTCGCGCGATCCCTCGCCGGGACGGCGCTTCCCACGTTCTCCAGCACGCGGGATATCTCCCGCACCCCCAGCCTTCCCCGCCCGGCGGGGATGCGGTTCGGCGATCTTCTACCACGCCCCGAAATCGCGGTACCTCCCTCCACGCCTACCCTCATCACCCCGTTCCCCCTCCATCCGCTCCGAAAAGCGCGTCGGAGCCCATGGTGATTAAACCTTCCCCGTCTGGTTGACCAGCTTTTCCAGGGTACGGTCCTGGGCCAGGATCAGCCTCTGGTTGCTCTCGTACGCCCGCAGGCCCTCGATCATCTTGACCATCTGGTCCACGGCGTTGACGTTGGAGGCCTCCAGGTACCCCTGGGCTACCCGGACGCCAGCCCGGCGCGGGGCCTGGGTGGAGGAAAAATATCCCCCGCCCACCTTGCGCAAGCTCCCCAGGTCGTCGAAGGCGTAGAGTCCCAAGCGGGTCCGCGCCGCGCCGTTCACGTTGACCGTCCCGTCCTCTTCCACCACGAGCTCCCCGTCCACCAGGATGGGACGGCCTTCCTCGTCAAGCACCTCGGCGCTGTCGGAGGTGACCAGGATACGCCGGGCGTCCAGGTGGAAGGAGCCGTTGCGGGTATAGAGGATCTCCCCTCCCCGCCGCACGGCGAAAAATCCCTCCCCGTCCAGCGCCAGGTCCGTGGGCACGCCGGTCTCCTCGAGCGCTCCCTGGGAGAAATCGGTCCTCACCTCGCCGAGGAGGACCCCGCCCGTGTACGCCCCCAGTGGCTGGGCCCTGGAGCCGACGCTTCCCTCCTCCCCCTCCAGGGCCACCATGGACCGGGAGGGGAAGGAGCGGAACACGGCCAGGTCCTGCTTGTACCCGTGACTGGAAACATTTGCCAGATTGGAAGCCACCACGTCCTGCCTGAAAAGCCAAGCGCGCATGCCCGCGAACGAGGAATAGAGACCCCGCAACATGTCAAGCCCTCCCCGTATCTCGCTGCTCTTGGGCCTCGACCAGGCCCATGACCTTGCTTGTAATTTCTTCCATGTCGGAACCCGCGTTCGCCTCCCCCTCCGCGCTCACGGCCTCGGCGGGGGGGAGCAGCACGGTAAACGTGGAGCCGCGACCCGGCTCGCTCCTCACCTCCACCTTCCCCCTGTGGAGTTCCACTATCTCCGCCACCAGGAAAAGCCCTATGCCCAGCCCCTGCGATCTCCTGGCGTCGCCGCGGTCCACCTGGGCGAACCGGCGGAAGATGAGGGGGAGGTGCCACTGGGATATCCCTATCCCCCGGTCCTCGACGGAGAGGAAGACGCCGTCGGACCTCCGGCCCACGGTCACCGTGACCTCCGTTCCCGGGGGCGAGAATTTCCTGGCGTTGTCCAGAAGATTCCAGAGCACCCGCCTCATCTTGGTCTCGTCCGCCAGGCACGCGCAGGACCCTGGCATGCGCACGAACCTGTAGGCGTGGTCCCCGTCCGCCACCCGGGCCTGCCTGGTCACCTCTTCGGCGACCAGGTCCAGCTCCACCGGGGCTTTTCGGAGGACCAGTTCCCGCCTGCTCGCCTTGGCGGTGTCCAGGATGTCCACGATCACACCCTTGAGCTTCTCCGCCGCCCGGCGGGTGTGCCACAGGGAATCCCGCCGGGTGAGCTCGTCCAGGCGCTCCCAGTTCTCGCACAGGACCTCGAGGTACCCGAGGACGATGGACAGGGGGGTCCGGAGCTCGTGGGAGACGCAGGCCAGGAAATCGTCCTTGAGGAATTCCACCTCCTTCTCCTCGGTGACGTCCCTGACCACCACCACCTCCCCCGCCGCCTCCCCCGCCGGGAGCCGGACCTTGGACTTGTAGGCCCGAACGTAACGGGGAGGTTCCATGGGAACCATCATCTCCTCGCTGACCACGTTTCCTCCCTCGCCGCTCGACTCGCGTACAAAACGGTAAAGGGAGGGGTGGAGGTCTTCCTCCTCCAGCCCGCGGCCGATCACGCCCCTTTTCCGGAAATCGAAGAGGCGGTCGGCCACCCGGTTGGCGGCGATGAGCTTGCCCTCCCCGTCGAAGACCAACACCGCGTCCTGCATGGCGTCGAAGACCGCGGTCAACTTGCCCTCCTCGCGGAGGGCCTCCTCGTAGAACGCCGCTCTCAAGAAGGAGGATTGCACCGCACCTACCAGTGAATCGGCAATCGAGAACAGGAAATCGCCGTCCAGTCCCTCTTCCCGGGAGGAGAGGACCACGCACCACCATTCGCCGTCCATCGAGGAGGAGGCGGGAAAAAGAAAGGCCTCCTCCACTCCCGCCTCCTCCAGTGCTTCCGGACCGCCGCAGATGCCCACCAGGTCCAGCCTCCGGAAAAGCGCCCACTTCTCGCCGTTCGAGGTCCGGAGGCGGGCCTCCCCGAGCACCCTCTCCAGGAAGGGAAGCGCCGCGGGGTTTGTTCCCCGCTCCTTGCCCTCTCCCCAGCGGGCGAGCACCGAGGGGCGCGCGTCGCCTTCCCGGCTCCAGAGGAGGAGCAAGGCCTCCGTTCCTCCCACCATGGAGGGGAGGGTCCGGGCCAGGTAGTCCGCCATCTCCTCCCGGAAGAGGCATTCGGAGAGATCGGAGAGGAGCGCGTTGAGGGCGGAGAGACCCTTTTCCCTCTCCCGCAGCTTCCGGTAGTGGTCGGAGATCTTGATTCCCGCGGCCAGCTGGGCGGCCAAGGCCTGCAGGAACTCGAGGTCCGTCTCGTCCACGTGCGGCTCCCGGAGGGCGCACTTGATCATTCCCAGGAGCTCGCCCTCCAGGCGCACGGGCACCTCGAGGATGACCGCCCCCTCCCGCACCAGGCCGGGGGTCAGGCACTCCTCCATGGCCGCGATCAGGTTGTCCAGCCCCTTTTCCCGGGCCTTGCGGTAAAGGGCGTTGCGCATCCCCGTATCCAGCTCGATCAGCTCCTCGCCGAGTTTCACGGCTACGCCCCGCAGCCGGGAGCGGTCGGAGGGATCGAGGAGGGCCAGGTAGGCCATCCTGGCGCCCACCAGGCGCTCCACGATGCCCAGGACCCTCTCCATCAAGCGCTCGGGGTCCGTTTCCTCGGCCAGGATACGGGAGACCTCCATGAGGGCCCGCGAGTGCCTGCCGCTCCGCGTTTCCTCCTCCGCCGCTCCACGGATAAGCCTGCCCAGGCTCTCCCTGACCGCGTCGCCCACGGTGGTCGGGGACCGCAGGCTCCCCCGGTACTCTCCCCTGTCCCCCAGGACGATATAGAGGGTCCTGCGCCCCCCGGCGGGGATGTCGAAGAAGTCGAAATGGCGCAGCCCCAGCCGGTTCACGAAGTGCAATAAAAAGGAGGAAAGACCCTCGTCCTCCCCGGCGGAAAGCGTTCGCGGAGGGGAAATGCCTCCCTGCATCGGCACGGGAACATCCTCCACCGGGAAGCCCTCGTCCTCCCCGGGATAACCGGCGAGGTAAACCAGGTGCCCGGTTTCGCCTTCCTTGAGGAAGGCCAGTCCCACGTCGAAGGGAACCAGCCCGGCCAGCTTTTCCAGGAGCTCCCGGGCTCCTCTTCCCAGGTCCCGCCCGGAGGGCAGGGAGTAGAGGCGACCGAACTCGGCCACCCGGCCTCTTCTCCGTTCCCAGCGTTTCGCCTGCATTTCCCTCTCTTGATTCTTCCTGCCCGAACGCCGAAACCGCGTCTCCGTGACCGGCGGCATTCCCCGGAAGGCCGGGGATACCCAGGCGGCGCCCTCCCGCGGCCGGGCCAGGCGCGATCCGAACCGCGAGAAAACGCCTTTCCGTCTCTCCTGCATAATCACCCGGGCATGGAGATACCTGACCACCCTAATGGAGAGGCGCGGAGGAGCATTTTGGGGGATATTACCGGGAAAGATGTGCGGAGAAGAAGGGTATCCGGCTCTCGAAGCGCGCCCGTGCGCTCACCAGGTCTCCTCGCTCAACCCCTTGAGGAGACTTCCCATGCAGGCCGCAAAACCTTGCAAGACGTCCGCCTCCTCCTCGGGGGAGAAATCCTCCGGGAGGACCAGGGCCAAGAGGAAGGGGGGGAAGGGCGGCCACGCCCTGGAGCTCCCCCCATCCAGGTGCAGGAAACCCTCTTCCCTCTCGCCCTCCCTCTCCGGGGCATCCGGGTCGACGGGAAGGACCAGGAGAGTGGAGCCGTCGTCTTCCGTTTCCTGCCATTGCCATCTCCGGGTCCCGCTGGGAGACACCGGGGTTCGCGGGGGATCCACGTACGCGGTACTTCCGGCGATGACCTTTGCCAGGGCGGCGGCCTCTTCCTCGGAAAGGCCGTACTTGCAAACCACCCTCCACCTTCCCCCCTCGCTCCTCCCGAACAAGGTTCCCGACCTCAGCCCCAGGCTCTCCACCAGGATCTCCAACATTCTCCGCAGGTTTGCACCGCCTGCCGCCTCGCCCGCCACGTAACGGAGCAGGTCCCTGAGCCTCCCGTTGGCCTCCTCCAGCCTCGATTTCTCCCGGCGCAGGCCGAGGAGGTCCAGGAACACCGCCGCCTGGTCGGAAAGGAGACCCAGGTAGCGGACGAGAGGCGGCGAGAGATGGAAAGGCCTGGAACCGGCGATGAGCATGAGGGCCTCCAGCCCGTCCCCCAAGAACACGGGGTTGATCACCAGGTGGATGTAGGGACTTCTCCAACCCCGGGCCCGGTTCCTGAGCCGGTGTTCGTTGCACACAACTGGATGCCTTCCGTCCACCAGGGCGACCAACTCGAAGAGGTCCCTTTCCGAGAGCGACCATCCTTCCGCCTCGCAGATAGGCGGTCTCCTCTCCTTCCTGAGCTTTCCGGTTTCCATGCCAAAGGCGTCGCCGTTCCGGAAGGCCAGCGCGTACAGCTCTCCCCCACAGAGCTCCGCCGCGCAGGAGGCCAGGAAATCTAGGGCCTCCTCACCCCTGTAAAATGCGGCGAAGGCCTGGCCCAGCATCCCGAGGACGGAATCGGCCAGCCGGAAGCTACTGATGAGCGGTTCGGTGACCTCGGAAGGAAGATCGATCCTGCCCCACATCACCCGGCGGATGGTTCCCACGAGGTCTTTCAAGGGCACGCCCTTGAGGACATAGGTGTCCGCCCCGTGCTTCAGGGCCTCCGAGACGTAGAGCTCCTCTTCGTGGGCGCTAAGGGCCACGATCCTCAGGCCCGGGTAATTCCCCCGGAGGACGCGGATGAGCTCCAGGCCGTCCATCTCCGGCATGCGGATGTCCACCAGCACCAGGTCGGGGCGCGTTCTCTCCACCACCTCCAGCGCCGCGCGCCCGTTGGAAGCTTCTCCCAGTAGGGTCATGTCCTCCTGCAGGGAAACGATGCGGGCAATGGAAGAGCGAACGCTCTCGTGGTCATCCACCACCACGATGCCGATGGTGCCGGTGTCATGCTCGGTGTCGCTCTCGGCTTCATGCCCTCCGGACAATGAAAGGCTCGCTTCCTTTTCCACCTCGCGTCCTCCTCCCCCCGCCTCCCGGGGACTACACGCTCCCGGGACGGCATCCCGTGCCTTCCTCCCCGCAGGATCACGCCTCCCGAAGAAGGAATACCCCTACACGGCGACTGGAATCCTTATCACCACCTCGGTTCCCCCACCCGGCCTCGATCGGATGTCCATCTCCCCCCCGCTGAGATCCACCCTCTCCCGGAGGGATCTCAACCCGAAATGCTCCTCGCTTCCGCGACCCGTAAGCACCCTCTCGGGATCGAAGCCCACCCCGTTGTCCCGCACCGCCATGACCAGGAACTTTCCCTTCCGGTAGAGCTTCACCTCCACCTCCGTCGCCCGGGCGTGTTTCCTTACATTGGAAAATATCTCCTGGGCCATGCGGTACACGCTCACCCCCACGTCGTGGTCCAGCTCCCCCATTTCCTCGTCCACGTAGAGAAAGCTCCTGATGTCCAGCTCCTCCTCCAGGCGGTTGAGGTAATCCTCCAGGGCGGGCACCAACCCCGCGTCGTCGAGGATGGACGGGCGCAGGTCGAAGAGAAGGCGACGCATGCAGGTAATGTTCCTCTGCAAGTCCTTCTTTATTCCCCGCAAGAGGTCCAAGGCCTTGGCGTTGTTCTCCTCCTCCAGCATCATCTCCGCCGCCTCCAGCTGGTAGAAACAGCTGATGAGGGACTGGATGGTGTCATCGTGGATGTCGGAGGCAATCCTCTTCCTCTCGTCCTCCTGGGCGTTGATGATCTTGGTGAGGAGCTTGCGATGCAGCTGTTCCTTTTCCTCCATGTTCCGGTGCAGGAAGGCGTTCTCCATGCCTATGGACCCCACCGCGGTCAGCGACTCCAGAACACGGAGGTCGGCTTCGCAGAACCTCCTTTCCTCGTCGGTTATCCCCAGGTTCAGGACCCCGAAGAGCTCGCCCTTGTGGAAGAGGGGATAGGAAATGGCGCTCTTCACCTTGGGGTCTATGCCCTTGAAGGCCTCCCCCTCCACCCGGTCCTGCAGGATGAGCGGCTTGCCGTGCTTGGCCACCCAGGCCGCGATGCCCGACTCGGCCTTGCGGGGAGCGCTTACGTCCACGTTCTCCGGGAGGTTGTGCCAGGCCGCGAAGCGCAGCTCGCCGCTCTGTTCCTCGTAAACGTATATGGATCCGCGGTCCGCGGCCAGCAGGGCCATGGCCGTGGAGAGGAGCAGGTTCATGGCCTTCCGGAAGTCGGTGATCTCCCCCATCCGGGTGGCGATCTTGGAGATGGTGGCGTCCAGCCTCTGCCGGCGCTCGTTGAAATCCCGGAAGAAGAGATCGTCCATGACCAGGGAACAGCGCTCGGAGGCCAGCATGAAGGCCAGGACGTCCTCCCTGGTCCAATCCTCCTTCTGGAGGACCAGGACCACGGAGACGGGGAGCAGCGCACAACCGTGGCAGGCAGAGCCGAACCCATTTCCGCGCGCGCTCTTCTTGAAACAGCAGTCCCCGGAATAGAAGGGTACCTCCCAGCAGTAGAAACGGTTCCCGGAAGCCCTTGCCCGCCTGGAGAACAGGCAATTCACCCTCTCGCACCCGCCGGCCGCCAGGCGTCCGGGCACGGGAAAAGCCGCGTTCTTGAAACCGCGGAAAAAGGCAGGGATACCATCCTCGTGGCCGTTGATGAACAGGACCTCTTCCTCGCCGCGTGCCAGCAGGTTAAGGATGAACTCCTCGGCTTCCAGGGGTACGAAGTGAAGGCGGGGATGCCTTTTCTTCTGCAGGTACTGCCGCAGCGAGATGTTGGGAAGGGCCAGGTATGCTCCCGCGAAACCCATGCGGGTCACCAGCCATTCGAACAGCTCGGAGAGGGCCTCCGAGGGTTCCACCGCTACGCCGAGGGAAGGGAGATCGTTCCAGGCGGCGGAACGTTCCCCAGCCAGCTTGAGGTCGCTAAAGAGGCGTTGTTCGTCTCCAATGTATACCACGGTTTCTCTTCTCCCAGAGCCCCAAACTGTTCAGCCGGTCCAGGGGATGTGGAAGTAGCCCACGCCCCACCCTTCGCCGAGCTTTTCCTCCCTCTCCATCGTGTTACCGTCGTGTTTCCACGCCAAAATGCATAACTATATTAATCGAACCGCCTTGCAAGATCCACGACGTAAACCATAAAAGGGGTTGATGCAAAGGTACACCTTTGGGGGGATTTCGGGCCTCCAGGCCACGGAGCCCGAAGGGTGCGCAACAAGTTCCCGGAGCAATCGCCATTGAAAACATGCAATTGCACGAAGACGCATATTATCTGGGATGTCCATCGGGCATATCCAACCGGGACACCGGGCTTCACTCCCCGGGAAAGACTCGAGTGGACTTCGCGGCTCCAGCCGCCTGGTCTTCCGCCGTGCTTCTCGCGTTCCTCGTCTGGATGGACCTCCCCGGCACGCATTTCCCAAGAGCCTTACTTTCTTTTCCTCTTACCTCCAAACGGCATGCCTTGCTTCGACCGGCCCAAGAGTGTAGATCTCGAAGATGTAGCGCATGGCATTTATATTCCCGGCACAGGGCCGGAATACGATGCAATATTCCTTGCATTTTCCTTGTTCTCGTCAACCTCGTCGAGGAAAAGCCCGACCCAAGCACCGGTACTCGAAACTCCGGCCGGCATTCCCGTTTTTCCGTTTTCTCAATTACCAGACCCACGCCCCGGGATATAAATTCTTCAGGAAGACTCACGGATCTTGCGCTTAAGGCCAGGCTTACATGTTCCAACTCCCGGAACACGGATCTATTTAGAAGATGAGTCATGGTTCAAGCTCTTGCGGCTTTGTTTTCCAGGCTCAATCCATGGATATAAAATTCCTCCCCATGCGTTCTACAGGTTCGCGTAAATTAAATGAATTTTAATTAATTTAATATTATGAGTTTGAATTTATACTCATTAAGAATTATCTTTTAGTAGAACTTTAATTTTCCTCCCCAAGCCGCCTCGCTATTTCATACAACAACAATAATTCTTCCCTTCCCAGTCGCAGCGAGGCCTGGAGAAGTTTTTTCAGCGCATCCTCCCGGCGATGGGAGTTATCGATACCTTCAACTTCCATTTTACCCCCCTTGCAGGTACGTGTGTAAGTCACTCCCTTCTTATTCAAGTTACTTGTTCCGGTAGAAGCGTTAGCGGGGACCTCCACGACCCCTTCCGTGTCCCCCTCCCTTTCCAAGAAGGCCTCCACCCTTTCCTTCAATCTCCTCGAGATACGAGGGCACCTTTCGTTTTCGAGCAACGACAGGTAAGACGGGGATACGCCTATTCGTTCCGCCACTTCCTTCTGTTTTAACCCTAAACTTAACCTTTTATCTCTTAACATTCTACCGAGTGTCCTTCCTTCCCGGAAGGTTAATGAATTCCCGGATATTAAGTTTTGCCTGGAGGGGACCGGCTCTCTTTTTGCCTCGTACGCTTCCTCCTCGTCCGCTTCCATGACCGGCTCTATAACCCTATCCTTTGTCTCAGTATCCTTATACTTAATGTTAAGTTGAGGTTGATTTATTACTCCATGACCATGCCTCGATTTCTTTTCCCTTCCCTCGCTTATGTCCACAAGGTTTTTCCTCAAGTCCATGGCTTCGCGAAGGGCATCGCCACCCAATTCACCGATATGGTTCTCCAGGTAGCCCAAGGCTCTCTCCAGCTCATCTAAAGAGAGTGGCTTCCCACCGGGAACCGTGTCCATCTCCCGGGCGAGGTCAAGGATCATGGATCCCACCCTGCGCAGTTCCGCCGCCTGGGGTTTTCTGTCCTTCCCCTCCAGGAGCATGCCCAGGATGTCGACCGCCTCTTTAAGGTCCAAGCCCCCTCCTCCTTTCTGGCGACTTTAAATGTTAAATAATTTATTAAATTAATAATCCTCATTAAATTTAAGCATTCTTTTTTCAAGTTTCAAGATCAATGCCTTTGCACCTATAATTTAATCCTTCCTTTTTACCCCTTTGCTTTCCTCCCATGTATGGATTCCCCGCAGGCGTTTCCCATCGACAATGTCATTGAAGGCGTCTATATATGCCGAGTCACGTACAACAATAGCAACCGGAATTGAGGGACGGAGTGGTGAAGATGTTCATCTGCGGACCGACATGCGAAGTCTGTGTCTTTCTCAGCTGCAACTTCAACCCGAAGTTCGCGGAATCCGTCCGCCTTTTCCCGGGGAAAGGGCTCAAGCCGCCCCTCGGTCATCGGCTAGCGAGCTCCGCGAGGTCCTCCCGTCCATGGCTAGTCCTCCCCGGCCCGGAACCCTCTCCCTCCCGGCACTCCCCCGTTTTTCCCACCCCATAGAACTATCCGGTTGATGTCCATTCCCTCACGAAGCATGAACCTTGTTGCAGACAATTGATAAAACCGGTGCGCTGACTCGAAGAAACTCAGCTTGGTGAGGAGGGGGTACAAATAACCATGCCTTCTTCTCTGGAAGTGCTCCAACAGGAGCTGGAGAGCCTTTCCCTGGCCCTTGCCGCGGTGGACGAGCAAGAGAAGGATTCGCTTCCCGAGGTTCGCCCCGTCCTGGAAAGGGTGCTTGCCCTTCTCAAGCCTCCCCCTCCGGAGGTCAAGAACGAGGCCGTGGCCCTCTCCAGGGCCGCGGGCAAGTTCCTGCGGGGAAGGAAGGGGGGCTTCAAGGAACTGTCTCGAGCCCTCGACCGCCTGATCATCGCCCTTCAGGAAGAATCCATGGAAAAGCAACCCGGAGACGCGGAAGGAGAAGCGATCCCAGGCGGGGAACGCCCGGGAGCAAAAACCGCGGCCGGCATTCCTCCGGACTCGGAGATCGCCCTTACGGAGAGGGAGGTCGAGGAACTGTGCATGGACCTCGACGTCCTCGCGGGACTGGCCGAGGAACTGCAGCCCTCCTTCTTGCCCGGCATGCTCAACATCGTGGAACGCAACCGCAACCGCCCCTACCTCCCACCGTCCCTCGGTGAGAGGCTCGATTCCGCCAGGGAACTGTTGCTCCGCATCCAGGAGGGAGACTCCGACGCGGGCGCGGAGTTCCCCGCGCTCCTGGAGGCCATCCGCGAGGAACTCTCCTCTTTGGGTGAGGTCTTCGCCCGGGGCCTGGGCTCGCGCGCCGCGGAGGAGGAAGCCGCCCTGGAAGAGGGTCTGGAGCGGCTGGAGGAACTGGAATCCCTGCTCCTGGCGGCGGAGGAAGATCCGCGGCCGGATCTCGCCCCGGTGGCACGCCTTTTAAGGGAGCTCGCGGAGAGAGCCCCTTCCCTCGGCTTCGCCCGCCTTTCCGAGCCGCTGGCCGGGGTGTCCGAAATGTTGGCCTCGCTACCCCCGTCTTCCGACCTGGTTGACCTCCTTCTCCGGTTCAAGGACCGAACGCATTATCTTCTCCGGTCCCGAATGGAGGGGGGAGAGGAAGATGCCGAGGAGATCTTGGAGATCCTGGAAACCGTCTCTTCCTTCTCCACTCCGTCAAACCGGAAGACTGCTCCCGAATCGGGTGGCGCGGTCCAGGAATCACCCGAACTTCGGCCCCAGGAAGGACTGGAGGCGGACGAGGAGGAGCTTGCCGATTTCCTGGCCGAGGCCCCGGAGGACGTCCAGAGGATAGAGACCGCCCTCCTCGAGCTGGAAAAGGATCCCACCTCCAGGGAATGGCTCCACGAGGCTTTCCGGGGCTTTCACAACCTCAAGGGAAGCGCGGGCTTCCTGAACCTCAAGGACATGGTGAACGTGGCCCACGCCGCGGAGAACCTGCTGTCCGAGGCCCGGGAAGGAAGGGTGGAATTGACCGGCGCTTACGCCGACCTGGCCCTCTGCGCCCTCGACCTGCTCAAGGAGATGCTGCGAAGGGTGGAGGAGCACACGCGCGGGAACGGGTACTCCTCGCCCCTGAACTACCCTCAGGTGATGAAGAGGCTCCTGGCGTGGAAGGAGTTGGGTGGCGATTCCCCCGGCGGAACCGAGACCCGGTCTTTCCTTCCCGGGCGCCCCGCCGTCGGGTGCGGCGAGAAAGCCGGGGCGAGGGCCCCCTCCACGGCCCAGGAGAGCGGGGGCTCCGCGCCCGGCGGCCCATCTCTTTCCCAGCCCAAGGAGCATTTCGTGAAGGTAAGCACCCGGCGCCTGGACTCCCTAGTCGACGTGGTGGGCGAGCTGGTCATCGCCCACTCCATGGTGGCCCAGGAGGAGGAATTGAGATTCACCAGGAATCCCCGGTTGGCCAAGAACCTCTCCCAGCTTTCCAAGATCGTCCGCGAGCTCCAGGAACTGGCCATGTCCCTGCGCATGGTCTCCCTGAGAAACACGTTCCAGAAAATGGCAAGGGCTGCCCGGGACCTCTCGGTGCGCTCGGGCGTGCCCGTGGAGTTCACCTATTCCGGCGAGGACACGGAGATCGATCGCAACGTAGTGGAGGAGATCGCTAACCCCCTGGTGCACATGATTCGCAACGCCATCGACCACGGCATCGAGCCGCCGCAGGAAAGGCGGTCCCGCGGCAAGCCGGAGGCGGGCCGCCTGCACCTTCGCGGCTATCACCAGGGGGGCAACGTAGTCATCGAGCTCGAGGACGACGGCCGGGGAATAGACACCGAGAAAGTCCTGGCCCGGGCCATCTCCCTGGGCCTGGTGCGGGAGGGCGAGGAGCTCACCCGGGAGGAGATCCTGCAGTTCATCTTCAGCGAGGGTTTCTCCACCGCCGACAAGGTTACCGACATATCCGGGCGGGGCGTGGGCATGGACGTGGTGAGGCGCACGGTGGAGAACCTCCGGGGAAGGGTGGAGGTCCACTCCGAGCCGGGCCGCGGCACGCGAGTCACCCTCCGCCTCCCCTTGACCCTGGCCATCATCGACGGCATGGTTACCCGGGTAGCCGGGGAGAACTACATCCTGCCCTCCATCGCCATCCGGGAATCCTTCCGTCCCGAGCCGGGACAGGTGAAGACGGTCTCCGGCCGGGGCGAGGTCATCCTCTCCCGGGGGGAACTCATACCCCTCTTCCGCCTGCATCGCCTCTTCGCGCTACCCGGGGCGGAAGAGGATCCCTACCGGGCCCTGGTCCTGGTCCTGGGGGAAAACGGGAGGAAGTGCGGGCTCCTGGTGGACGACATCGAGGGCCAGCAGCAGGTGGTCATCAAGCCGCTGGGGGAAGCCCTTCCCCGCCTCCCAGGGGTGGCCGGGGGCGCCATCATGGGCAGCGGGCGGGTGGCCCTTATCCTCGATCCCCAGGAGCTGCTCGCCCTGGCCCTGAGGAGGTGATGCGGTGAGGGAAAAGGGGGATATTGCCGGATCCTTCGTAAAAGGGTCCCGCATCTTTATGCGACACCCTTTACGGGACCAGAGAAAGGTCAGGTAATTAGGCGGCGTCACGATGCGTCGTTCCTGGAGCCATGTAGGAGGTGAGCGCATGGAGACATCCACCGCTCAGTTGAACCGGAGCCGTAACCCGGGCCTGAACAAGTACCTCACCTTCGTCCTGGGAGACGAGGAGTACGGCCTGGACATCCTGAAGGTCAAGGAGATCATCGGCCTCATGGAGATCACCAAGGTGCCCCGCATGCCCGACTTCGTGCGGGGAGTCATCAACCTGCGGGGCAGGATCATCCCGGTCGTCGACCTGCGGCGCAAGTTCGGGATGCCCGAGCAGGAGGACACCCGGGAGACGTGCATCGTGGTCGTGGACCTGGACGGGACGAACATGGGGGTGGTGGTGGACCGGGTCTCCGAGGTCCTGGACCTGGTGTCCGAGGACATCGAGGAGACCCCGGAGTTCGGCGCCTCCGTGGACACCGAGTTCATCACCGGCATGGGGAAGTCCGGGAACCGGGTGATCATGCTTTTGGACATAGGGAAAGTGCTCCTGGGGGAGGAGCTGGCCTCCCTGGCCCGCCTGGAGGAACCCTCCAAACCCCCGGGGATGGAGTGAGCGGATGCTGCGTGTGGAGGTGAGCGGGCGATGTTGCGAAAGGTGAAACTGGGACCCAAGATCCTTCTATCCTTCGCCCTCTGCCTGGTTCTCCTGGTGGTGGTGGGAGTGGTGGGTATCGTCGGCATGGGATCCGTGCGCGGCGGCGTGAAGGATTTGGGGGACGACGTCTTGCCTTCCGTGGAGGCTCTCGACCAGGTGGATATAGGAATGAACGAGATCCTGGTGGGTACCCGGGGGTTGTGCATCGGGCGCATATTCCGGGATCCCACCACCCGCCAGGCCCAGTTCGACTACATCGCGGGCACCGGGCAGTACCAGGGGGCTGGGTTCTCGCGCATCGAGGAGCATTTGAAGCTGTACGAGTCCCTGCCCAAGACCACCGAGGAGACCCGCCTGTGGGAGCAGTTCAAGCCCCAGTACCAGGCCTTCAAGGAGGAAACGGACGCCTTCGTGGCCGCGGCCCGGGAATACGAATCGCTACTCAATTCCGGTGCGGACGAGGATGACCCCCGGGTGGAAGAGCTGGACACCCGCATCGAGGACCTCATGCTCTCCGCCCGGGAGAAGTGGAAGGAAGCCAACGCAACCCTGGACCAGATAGTGGAGGAGAACATGGCCGTGGCAGCCACCTCCCGGGACGCTGCCTATTCCACGGCCTCCCGTTCCACCGTGGTGTCCGTGATCATCCTGGTGTTGGGGGCCGTAGCCGCCCTGCTTATCGGCCTCTACTTCTGGAGGAACGTGAAGGGCATCCTCGGGGGGCTCATGGCCCAGGTCGAGTCCCTGGCCTCCGCCGCTATCGCGGGTGACCTGGACGCCCGCGGCGACCCGGAGAAGGTGAACTTCGAGTTCCGGCCCATCATCGAGGGCTTCAACGCCGTCCTGGACCGACTGGTCGGGTACATCGACAACCTTCCCTCTCCCTTCATGATCGTGGACAGGGAATTCAACATCCGCTTCATGAACCGGGCAGGAGCGGAGGTGATCGGGGCTCCCAAGGAACAGCTCCGCGGCACCAAGTGCTACAGCCACTTCAAGACCGGCGATTGTCATACGACGAATTGCGCCGTGGGAAGGGCCATGCGGGACGGCTCCGCGGCCAGCAGCAAGACCCACGCTCATCCGGGCGGCAAGGACTTGGAGATCTCGTATACCGGCTTACCCCTGCGGGATATGCAAGGAGAGGTCATCGGCGCCAGCGAGTTTGTCGTCGACCAGACGGAGATCAAACGTGCCGCCCGGCGCATGGAGAAGCTGGGAGAATACCAGTCCCGGGAGACGGAGAAGCTTATCTCCGCCATGGAGTCCCTCTCCACCGGCGACCTGGACACCGCCTACGAGGTGGACCCGGGGGACGAGGATACCGCCTCGGTGAAGGAATCCTACCTGGCCATCAAGGAGTCCCTGGACCGCCTCGTCTCCTACCTCCGGGAGATGGCCGAGGTGGCGGGCAAGATAGCCGTGCGGGACCTGGACCAGGAGGTGCGGCCCCTCTCGGAGAAGGACGCCTTCGGTATCGCCTTCCGGACCATGATCGAGAACCTCAACCAGGCCCTCTCCCAGGTGAGGGAGGCGGCCTCCCAGACCGCCGGGGCCTCGGAGCAGATCTCCGACTCCTCCCAGTCCCTGGCCCAGGGGGCCTCCGAGCAGGCCTCCTCCCTGGAGGAGGTCACCGCCTCGGTGGAGGAGATAGCGGGCATGAGCCGCCAGAATGCGGAGAGCGCCGAGGAGGCCCGCAAGCTGGCCCAGGAGGCCAAGGGCTCCGCCGACCGGGCGAGCGAGGCGGTGGAGAGGATGACCCAGGCCATCTCCGAGATCAAGGCCTCCTCCGACCAGACGGCCAAGATCATCAAGACCATCGACGAGATCGCCTTCCAGACCAACCTCCTGGCCCTGAACGCCGCCGTGGAG